>JAIRZX010000046.1 GCA_031267005.1 Deltaproteobacteria bacterium | reverse complement strand
ATCCCCTCCCTCCCCTCCCGCTTCCCGTAAGTCCGCTCCCGCCATCCCTTCCCTACCCCTCCCGCTACCCGCCGTCCCCTCCCCTGAAAGCCCCTCCCCGCCGCCGGACACCGTAGCGGGAGCGGGCCCGCAATCCCGCGCCCGCCCTTGCTTAACCCCCCGGCTTAGGGCATAATATTACTGGATCCGCACGCCATACCGCGCCGGAACCTTGCCCCTGGGTTCTTTCCGGGGCGGGTTCCGTGCCGACCCGAACGTAAGGTGCCGTCATGCCCTTAAGAGGCCGTTTCACGCCGCCGGGCGACAAGTCCGTAAGCCACCGCCTCATCCTCCTTTCACTTCTCGCGAAAGGGGAGATGCTGGTCAGGGGCCTGTCGGACTGCGAGGACGTGGCCTCCAGCCTCAAGTGCTTCCGAGCGCTGGGCGGGAAGGCTACCGAAGAACAGGACGGGCTGAGGGTGACCGGGCTGGACCGGAACTTCCCCCCCATGCCTGAATCGGGCGAGATAGACCTCGAGTGCGAAAATTCCGGCACTACCATGAGGCTTTTGGCAGGCATCCTGGCGGGCGCCCCCGGCCGCTACGTGCTCACCGGGGACGCCCAGCTTTCCCGGCGTCCCATGGAACGGGTGGCGGAACCCTTGAGGCTCATGGGCGCGAAGGTATCCACCATGGCCGGGAAGCCCCCGATGGTGGTGGAAGGCGGCAAGGTCAACTCCTCCGAGTACGCCCTGAAGGACGCGTCCGCCCAGGTGAAGGGCGCGGTACTGCTGGCCGGGCTCTCCGCCTCGGACGGCGGGCCTACCGTGGTTCTCGAGCGGGCCTCCACCCGGGCCCACACCGAGCGGCTCGTGGACTTCTTCAAGGGACGCGTGTCGGTGGACGGGCTCAGGATCTCCATCTGGCCCGGGACGCTGGTGCTTAAGGACACCTTCCTCGCCCCCGCCGACCCCTCGTCGGCGGCCTTCTTCCTGACCGGCGCGGCCATCATCCCCGACAGCAAGGTGACGGCGGAGAACATCCTCCTGTCCCCCGGGCGCATTGGCTTTTTGAGGGTCCTGGACCGCATGGGCGCGAACGTCTCCATAACGCTCACCTCCGACACCCCCGAACCCGTGGGCGAGGCCACGGTGGAGTACGCCGGGCCTCTGAAGGGCGCGGAGATAGCCCCCGAGGAGGTGCCCTCCCTGATAGACGAGGTGCCGGTCCTTGCGCTCGCCGCCACCCGGGCCGAGGGCAGGACGGTATTCAGGAAAGTGGACGAGCTCCGCATCAAGGAGACCGACCGGCTCATGAGCATCCGCCACCAGCTGGGCGCCTTGGGTGCGAGGATAAAAATCGAAGGCGACGACCTGGTAGTTGAGGGTCCCACCTCCTTCATCATGCCCGAGTCGCTGGACTCCGGCTCGGACCACAGGCTGGCCATGACCCTGTCGCTCGCCCTCCTGGCCGCCAAGCGCAACGTCCCCATTTTGGGATCCGGCTCCATCTCCGTATCGTATCCTGGCTTCGGGGCCCAGCTGGAGGCGCTGTGCCGGGGCTAGGGACATTCGGGAGGCCGGGCCCCGTCCCGGCGGTGCCCGTCCCGAGGTCCGCCGCCCCGCCCGTGCACCTGGCGCTCCTGGGCGGCCCCAGGGTGACCCTGTCCCCGTCCCCGGACATGCACCGGAACGCCCTGGCGCTCTCGGGGCTCAGGGGATCGTATCTCCCCTTCCACGTGGAGGCTGACGATCTCGGGACCGTGCTTCCGGCCCTGAGGACCCTGGGGTTCACGGGCTTGAACGTCACGGTGCCCTTGAAGGAGTCCGTGATGCCCCACCTCTCCACCCTCACCGAGGAGGCCAGGCGCATCGGGGCCGTGAACACCCTTTTGAGGGGCCCTTCCGGCTGGGAGGGCTTCAACACCGACGCCCCGGGCTTCGCGGAGGCCTTCGTGAAGGATCTGGACCCCTGCCCGGTCCTGGTCCTGGGCGCGGGCGGGGCCGCCCGCGCCGTCATGCACGCCCTCCTCACCCTGGGCTTCGAGCCCTGCGTATCGGCCCGCCGCGCCGAAAAGGCCCGGGCGCTCGCCACCGAATTCTCCGTGGCCTACCGCAGCACCGTCGAGACCGCCCCGTGGCAGGACTTCGGGGGCCCCTGGCCCGTGGTCGTGAACGCCCTTTCCGCCTCCTCCCCCGGGGAGCTGGGCCAGGATCCCCCCGGCCCGCGTATTGAATCCGGCGGCCTCATGGCGGATCTTAACTACGGACGCGACGACAACTGGTTCAAAGCCCACGCCCGCAAACAGGGCGCGGCCTTCCGGGACGGGCTCCAGATGCTGGCCTGCCAGGCCAGGCTCTCGTTCATACGCTGGACCGGCCTGTCCGACATCCCCCTCGACCCTTTCCTGGAAGGGGTGGGGGCGGACCTGCCCGGAGGCCCTGGCGATCCGTCCGGCCTGGACCTTTAGCGAAGCCGGCGGCGCGGCGGCCGGGGGCCCGCTTCGAGATTCCCCTTGCCCGGAAGCCCTTTCCCGCCACGTCACTCAGGACGCCGTCCTGGGCGGGCCTCCCAGCAGGGGCCGAAAACTGCGGGAGTCGAAATCGGCTTCAGGCCGACTCGGGCAAACCGTTTCCTCCCTGCCCGGCACCCCGCAGCGCCCCCTTCCCCAAAGCCGCCCCCCGCCGCGATATTCGGCTTTCCGCCCGCTCACGGGAAAAGGCCTTCCGGATTGGCTCCCTCCAGACGCCACAAACGTTTCCGGTGTTGCCTGCGGCTACCGGCGCCTATCCGCCGATAGCCGCCGGGCACCTGGATTTCCCCTTGACCGTTGCCGCCGCTTTCGTCCGTCTATCCAGCCAGCCAGCCAGCCAGCCAGCCAGCCGACCTTCAGTCCGTTCTTCAGTCCCACAGACGTTAGAACCTGCGGAACGCCGGAACCTGAACTTCTGAAGCCCGGCTCCTGTTCCGATTCTCATTCAAGTTCAGCTTCAGCTCCTGTTCGCTTCAGCTTCATCTTCAGCTTCATCTTCAGCTTCATCTTCATCTTCATCTTCAGCTTCAGCTTCAGCTTCAGCTTCATCTTCATCTTCAGCTTCAGCGCCCGTTCTGTTCAGCTTCACAGCCGGTTCGGGACAGCATCCTCTTCGGCTCCTGTCCAGGCCCCACGGCCGCCCGCCTGGATCCGGCAAGGCCGCGCGACGCGCCGGGGCAACCAGGACCAAGGACCATACTTCCATGAGTTTCTTCCGAAAGACGCCCGGGACGGGGAAAAGCCAATCCGGGGCCGCCCCGGAAACCTGCCGCCCGGAAGGGAGCGCGGGCGCCGCCTTCCCTCCGCTACCCCCTGAAAGGCACGTGTTCCTGACCGGCTTCATGGGCGCGGGCAAGAGCACAGCGGGCCCCATCCTGGCCGCCCGCCTGGGAAGGGCGTTCACCGATCTGGACAGGGTCATCGAAGAGGCGGAGGGCGAGCCAATTAGCGCCATCTTCGCCGATCCGGACAGGGGCGAGGCCTACTTCAGGAAAAGGGAGGCCGACAGGATAAGGGCCTTGGTCAATTCCCGGGGGCTCCCCAGGGTGGTGGCCTTGGGAGGCGGGGCGGTGGAGGACCCCGCTACGAGGAAGCTCCTCAAAGAATCCGCCAACACCTTTTTCCTCGACGCTTCCGACCCGTCCGTGCTCTGGGCGCGGGCCGCGGGGGACGGGGACGGCGCCTCAAGGCCCCTGGCCAAGGACAGGGGAAGCTTCTTGAAGCTCCTCGAGTCGAGGCTTCCCCTGTACCGCTCCTGCGGCATCCCGGTGGACTCGGGCGAAAGCGGCCCCGAGGAGGTTTGCCGGTCGATCTTAAATATCCTCTTCGCCGGAAGGGAGGGGGCTATCCGGGCGGAAGGGCGCTGGAACTCGCGGATCTCCGCCTGGCCCGACCTGGAGTCTCTGGCGGCAAGCTTGAAGGCCCGTCTGGAGGGGAGGCGCTCCGCCGTTCTCCTGGACCCCGCGCTGCGCTCCGAAGAGCCTTTCTGGGTCGGCTTTCTCGGCGAAGGCTCGGTCCTTTACCCTGACAGGCAGGGGGAGGCCGTGAAGACCCTGGCCTCGGCCGAAAAGATCCTGGGCGTCCTCGCATCCAGGTCCTTCGACCGCTCGGACTGGCTCCTGGTGCGCGGGGGAGGGAGCCTGACCGACCTGGGCGGGTTCTGCGCGGGCCTCTTCAAGCGCGGGATAAGGCTCCTCCTGCTCCCCACCACCCTGCTCGCGGCCGTTGACGCGGCCGTTGGCGGCAAGACCGCCGTGAACTTCGCGGGCGCCAAGAACCAGTGCGGGCACTTCTACCTCCCCGACGAAGTCCTCATCGACGGCGGAATCCTCCGCAGTCTCCCCCCCGCGCTCATAGAGGAGGGCCTTTCCGAGGCCTACAAGACCGGTCTCGTGCTCGACCCCTCGCTGACTGATCTCGTAAGCCGCGAGATGGACTCGCTCCTGCCCCCACCGGGCGCGCCCGGGCCGGATCTGCCCCTCCTCCTGGAGACCGCCTGGACGGCCGCGAGCTTAAAGGCCCGTGTCTGCTCCGAGGACTTAAGGGAGGAAAAGGGGATACGCGACGTTTTGAACTTCGGCCACACCTTCGGGCACGCGGCGGAGGCCTACTACGCCGCCTCCGAGGTGCCCCTCTCCCACGGCCGGGCGGTGGCCTTCGGCATGGCCGCGGCGCTCGTGCTCTCGGAGCGCTCCTTCGGCCTGGACCCCGCTTTCGCCCGAGGGGCCCGGAGCGTCTGCCTCAAGCTCTCCCGTGGCGGCTACCCGCCCGTCCCGCCCGCGGACGCGCTTTCAAAGCTCCTCCTCGCAGACAAGAAGGCCCGCCTGGGGAAGCTGAAGTTCGTGGCCTTGAAGTCCCCCGGTGAACCCGTCGTGACCGATCTCGCGCCCGGCGATCTGGCCGCCGCCGCAGAAGAAGCCGTCCGCGAGGCCAAAGCCCGCGAGACCGCCCCCTGGTCCAGAAGCTGACTGCCTCGCCCCGCCGCTTCCCGCCCGCGAAACCGGTCCGGAAGGACCCCTTCCCCGCCTGAGCCGGGCCTCGCCGATGCCTGACGCGTCGCCCGTCCGGGCTTTGCCGACGCCTGGGGCTTGCCCCGTCCGGGCCTTGCCGACTCCTGGGCTTTACCCGTCAGGGCATTGCCGACGCCTGGGGCTTAACCCGTCCGAGCCTTGCCGACCCCTGGGCTTACCCCGTCCGGGCCTTGCCGACGCCTGGGGCTTAACCCGTCCGGGCCTTGCCGACGCCTGGACGTACCCCGGCCTGGCTCCGGCCGGCCCCGGGCGGAGCCTTGCCGAAGCACGGGTTCCGACCGTCCGGGCACTGGCGGGGGGCATGCCGCTGCACGGGCCCTGACCTGACGGGCCCGGGCGGCTATGGACGGGGCATGCCATGGCATGGAAAGGCCGCGATCGGTTCCCTAGCCGCCCCCTGAACTGTTCCCGACGGCGCCCTGAACAAGGCCTGAACCGGACGCGGACGTGCTAGATACGGGACTTTTCCGCTGCTGGCCGGGCCCGCTCCGGTCTGGTCCGGGAAGGGGAGGGGCGGGGAGGCCCCATCCCAGCCGCCCAAGAGCCTATAATGCCCCTGTCCGGCGTCCGGGGCGTCCCCCCGCCGCGAAACGGCGTGCCCCTGCCGCTGCGTCCCCCCCATTAGAAGGATCGTCTTCAAGGAGCCAACCGATGACAGGAAGCACCTTCGGCAAGAACCTCAGGGTGGCCACCTTCGGCGAGTCCCACGGGCCCGGGCTGGGCTGCGTGGTGGACGGTCTCCCGGCGGGGCTGAAACTTTCCGAGGAGATCCTGCAGAAGGATCTGGACCGCCGGAGGCCAGGCGCCTCGCCCTTCGCCACGGCCAGGAAAGAGGGCGACCGCTGCGAGATCCTTTCGGGGTTGACGGCCGACGGGTTCACCAACGGCGCTCCCCTGGCGGTGCTCATAAGGAACTCCGGCCACAGGAGCTCCGACTACGCGCCTACGGCAGAACTCTTCCGGCCCGGGCACGCGGACTGGACCTACTTCACGAAGTACGGCGTGCCGCCCCAGCCCGGAGGAGGGCGCGCCTCAGGCCGGGAGACCGCCGCCCGCGTGGCGGCCGGGGCCGCGGCGAGGGCGCTTCTCGCCCTGGACGGCGTGGCCGTCCGGGCCGGTGTGTCGATGGCCGCGGGAGTCAAGGCGCTCGCGTCGGACTACGCCTTCTCCGAGACCGATCCACTGCGCTTCCTGGACCCCGGCCGGTCCGCCGAGGCCCAGGAGGCGGTCCGCGCCCTCATGGCCAAGGGCGACTCGGCGGGGTCCGTAGTGGAGCTGGAGGCCTCAGGCGTCCCCGCCGGATGGGGGGAGCCGGTCTTCGGCAAGCTGGAAGCCCTCCTGGGAGGCGCCTACTTCTCCATAGGTGCCGTCCGGGCCGTGGAGTTCGGGGAGGGCATAAGGCTCGCCGGGCTCCGCGGTTCCGAGGCGAACGACCCAATAGGCCCCTGGGGCCCAGAAGGCCCCCTCCACGGGGGGATAACGGGGGGCATCTCCACTGGCCGCCCCGTGACCGCCCGGCTCTGGGTCCGCCCGACCCCCTCCGTGGGCGTCCCCCAGCTGACTGTCGATCTGGACGGCAACCCCGCAATGATAGAGATTAAGGGCCGCCACGACCCCTGCATCGGTCCCCGCCTTGCCCCCGTGGCCGAGGCCATGACGCTCCTGGTCCTTGCCGACATGCGCCTGGAGTGCTCCAAGAGGATCCCGGAAGGGGCCTGAAGTCTCGCGGGGAGGGCGGGCCGGGAGAAGCCCTCCGGGGGTAGCCCTCCGGGGGTAGCCCTCCGGGGGTAGCCCTCCGGGGGTAGCCCTCCGGGGGTAGCCCTCCGGGGGTAGCCCTCCGGGGGTAGCCCTC
>JAIRZX010000032.1 GCA_031267005.1 Deltaproteobacteria bacterium | reverse complement strand
GGCCGGCCGCCCACTCCCAGTCGCGGACGAAGATCTTGCGCCTGGACAGGTGCCGGGCCCAGAGGGAGAGCCCCCGGGGACCGCCGTCCGTCGACGACTTCGCCCCCTCGCCCATGAGGCAGTACACGAGCCTGGGCGGCGACACGAGCCTCCTGAGCGCCGCGTCCACCTGCCCGCGGGTGACCGGGAAGACGGTCTCCTCGAAGCCCGAAGCCGAGACGGTCACGGTGTCCTGGGCGGCCAGCTCGAGCTCGCCGTCCCCGTCCCCGCTTCCGGGCGACGAGGCGCCCTGGGCCGGCCCCACCGAGACGCTCACCCAGGGGGACGCCTTGGCGTAGAGGCCCAGGAGGTGGTTCGCGGGGCCCTCCGCCCGGCGGGCGGAGGACAGGTGCGCCTCCAGGGAGACCTCGCGGTCAAGGCGCCTCAACAGTTCCAGCGTCTCCTCCGGGAGGAAGGCCTCCTCCGGGGCGGCCACGTTGAAAACGGGAAGGGAGCCCAGCGAGCCGGCCGCCGCGAGGGCCGCGAGGCACAAGAGGAGCCTGGCCGCGCCCCTCGCCGCCCTTTTCGCGGGCGGCGACATGAAGCGGGACTTGAAGGCCGCGAGGTTCCCGGCGAGGGCCAAGACGGCCAAAAGGGCCCCGGTCGACGCCAGCACGCCCGCCAGGCGCGTGAGCCCCGGCGCGAACGCGAGGGTCGCCAGCGCCGCCGCGAACATGAACGCCGCGGGTGCGGCCAGGCGCAGCCTCCGGCCGCCTGCGGGGGCGGGGGCCGTATCCCGGCAGCCGGGGCCTCCCGCGCCCGGCTTACCGCCGGCCAAGGACGAGCCTCCGTATCTCGGGGCGCAGCTCCTCGGCCATGCGAGAGACCCCTTCGGAGTAGGCCTTGACCAGCGCCTCGGCCCTGGAGTCGTCGGGCCCCCGCGAGACGGGGATGCTGAAGACGAAGTCCCTGACGTAGGCCGGGCGCGGGGAGGAGCGCCTCAAGTCGCTCAGGGTGGCCGTGACCGCCATCTGCGCCGTGAACTGGCCCTCACGGGAGAGATCCCCGTAGATGTCCATGAGGCTTATTTCCAGGGCCCAGTCCGCCTCCCTGGCCCCCTGGGAGCGCGCGACCAGGAGCTGCGGCTCGGAAAGCTCCAGGCGCTTGGCCACGCCGTCGGCCACGGCCCTCGCCGGTGGCGAGGAAAGCTCGTTGTAGAAGTCGGCGGTAAGCTCCCGGCTTTTCATCATGAAGACCAGCTTCTTGCCCTCGTAGGCGCCGGGGGGAGGGGCCGCCGTCACGATTAATGACGCCTTGGGCCGTTTCGCCCCTCCGGTCTCCGCTCCCTGGGGCGAGGAAGGGTCCAGGGTGAAGGTGCGCACGAGGGGGTAGGGGCGGGCGCCGAGCCCGCAGCCGGCGAGGATCAGCGCTCCGAGCGCGGCGGGAAGGAGGGCGCGGAGCGCCGCGGAGGCCGCATGAAGCGGGGTCGTTGCCTTAAGCATGGGTACGGGGCTCCTTATGGTTTTCGGGCGCTTTCTCCGGGCGGTTCGCCAATTTGTTCCGGGCGGCCCCCCGAGCGGCTCAGGGGCGGCCCCCGGCGCGGCTCCGGGGCGGCCGCGGCCGGCTCGGGGCGGCCTTCTTCCGGGGGCGGCTTCAGCGTTCGAGCGGCGGCGGCGGGGATCCCAGGATGATGCTGCTGGGGTAGTCCCTGGCCGTCTCGGAGAGCGTGCGGAGGTTCTCGCTCATGGCCCTCAGGTTGTCCATGGTGGCGGGGAGCGTGGCCTGGGGGATCCGCAGCACGGCGTCCAGGCGGTTCAAGGTCCGCCTGGCGTCCCGCAGGGCCTTCTCGAGCTCGCCCAAGCCGCCGCCGCCGCCAGCGAAGCTGGACACCTCGCGCTCGACCGTCACGGCCAGCGCCGAGACGTTCGCGGCGGCGGAGCGCACGTCCGCGAGCGCCCCCACGAGCTCGTCGGAGAAGCCGCCGGTGTCGCGGTTGAGGCTGGCGGAGATCTCGTTTAAGTTGCGCAGGAGGCTGGTGGCCTCCTGTGAGATCTCGCGGAAGTCCACCTCGCGCACGGAGCGGAGTATCTGGTTCAACGACTCGCCCAGCTCCATGATGGAGCCCGGGGCGCTCGGTATGACCAGCCTGCCCTCGTGGACACCGCCCTCGCTGTGGATGGGGTCCTGGAGGGCCACCGGGGGCTTGCCCGGCTGGTCCGGGGGAGGGGAGGGCGGCCCGGGGGCGCCGGGCTTAGGGACGGGGCCGGCCCCCGGATCGCTCTCCCTCACTGGCGGGGCGAGGGAGAGGTAGTCGAGGTTCAGGTTGCTTATCCCCGAGACCCCCTGGAAGCTGAAAAAGCAGCGGAGCCCCGTGGCCATCTCGCCCAGTATGAACCTGGCCGCCTCTTCGGGGCCGCTGGAGGAGTCGCCCGTTATGAGCCTCGGCGTCACGATGAAGGTGACCTTCACGAGCTTCTTGGGGGCCTGCTCCTCCCTGAAACCGGGTACCCGGTTGCCGTCCGCGACGGAGATGGAGGTGACCTGCCCCACGTGGAAGCCCCGGAAGCTCACGGCCGAGCCGTTTCCCAGGCCCTGGACGGAATGGTCGAAGTAAGTGGCGCATTCCAGGACGGGCTGGAAGGCCTGGGAGATCCCGAAGAACACGACCCCGGCCGCCAGGACCGCGAACGCGACCAGGGAGAAGACCCCCACCTTGAAATAGCTTGATTTACCGGACATGGGACCCCGCTTGGGCGCCTCCCGGCTCCCCCGGCCCCGTATCCGCGCCAGAGCGCGGATGGGCCCGTTTCGGCTCCGGCCCGCCGGCGCGGGCCGCTAACGCCGGAGCTAAAAGGCTTCGGACCTTTAGGACGTGCCCCGGCCGGGATAGCCGCGCCCGGCCGGGACTTAAGAAATTTCCAGGATTCCAAAAAAACCGTTCGCTCGAATCGGAATTGCCGTTTGGCCCTTCCCGAGAAGCTGCTCCCCGCCTTCGGCGCCGCCCCGCCCGTTAAAGCCTCCCTAAATCTTCCTTCCCGGACAGCCTTCCCTGTCTTTCCATCCCGCAGTTAAGTTCCCTGTTTTTCCTTCCCTGCGGTTTCCTTCCCAGTTTACCCTTTCCGCCGTTTCCTTCCCTGCGGTTTCCTACCCAGTTTATACTTTCCCGTCCGCGCCGCCCGTCCGCCTCCGGCAGGCGGGACCGGACCCCGTCCGCTTTAAGGCTTCTCGTCCCTCAGGAAGAAGGCCCGCGCCTCGGGCGCTTCCGACTCCCTGGCCAGGAAGTCCGGAGTGCCCATGGCTATTATCCCGCGCTTCTTCTTGTCCAGGAGTATGGCGCGGTCCACGGCCCGCATGATGCTCCTGAGCTCGTGGGTGACGACCACGAAAGTGATCCCGAGGTTCCTCGAAAGCGAGATGATGAGGTTGTCCAGGGACGCGGCGGTGACCGGGTCCAGCCCGGCCGACGGCTCGTCCAGGAACAGGAGCCCCGGCTCCAGGGCCATGGCCCTGGCGATGGCCGCCCGCTTGCGCATGCCGCCAGAGATTTCCGACGGCATGTGCCGCTCGAAGCCGGAGAGCCCCACGAGCGCGAGCTTCAAGGCCCCCGCGGCCTCCAGGGCCGATGGGGGGAGCGAGGTGAACTCCCTTAGGGGCATCTGGACGTTCTCGATGAGGTTCATGTCGCCGAACAGCGCCCCGCCCTGGTACATGATGCCGAAGCGGTGCCGGGCGCGGGCCAGGCTCTTCTCGCCCTGGGCGAAGATGTCCTCGCCGAAGAGCCTCACTTTGCCCGCCCTCGGCCAGTTCAGGCCCACCAGGTGCCTCAGGAGGGAACTCTTCCCGCACCCGGAGGGCCCCAGGATGCCCAGTATCTCCCCACGCTCGGCGGTGAAGTTCATGTCCACCAAAAGGGGCGGCTCGCCCTCGTAAGCCACGGTCAGGCCCTCGGCCGCCAGGGGGGGGCCGCCGCCGGCCCCGGGGCCCACGGCGCGGAAATCACCGCCGTCCCCGCCCTTCCCGAGCGAGGCCTCGACGTCCACGTCCGGGGCGGCCTTGGCCCCCTTCCCGAGGGAGGCCTTGACGTCCACGTCGGGGGCCGCGCCGGCGGACTTGTCTTCGGAGGGGCCGCCGTAAGGGCCTTCCGCTCCGGAGGCGCCGGGGGACTCGCCAGCGGCTTTCCGGAGGGATGGCCTGACACCTTTGGCGGGCGCGGCGGCGGGCGGGCCGGGAACGCCGGGCCCGCCGGCGGGCCCGGATCCCGGGGACGAAGGGGCCTCCGGGCCGCGCTGGCTACCAGCCCATGGCATAGAAGAGCACCGCGAACAGGGAGTCCAGGACGGCTATGGCTATGATGTTGGTGACCACCCCCCTGGTGGTGGCCTCGCCCACGGCCCCCGGGGAGTCTCCCGCGTAGAGGCCGCGCTGGCACCCTATCATGGCCACCGTGAAGCCGAAGACGAAGGCCTTGAAAAGGCCGGTCGCTATGTCCGAAATGTCCAGGTGGCGGGAGAGCTCGTCCCAGAAAATCATGAAGGGGTAGCCCAGGGTCATCATGACGACGTTCCCGCCCAAAAGGCCGGCGAAGTCCGCGAGCACCGTCAGGAGGGGGGTGGCGAAGGTGAGCGCCAGGATCCTCGGGAGCGCGAGGTCCCTCGCCGGGGAGAGCCCCATGGTCAGTAGCGCGTCTATCTCCTGGTTGGTCTTCATCGAGGCCAGCTCGGAGGAGAACGCGGAGCCGCTCCTGCCGGCCAGCACTATGGCCGTGAGCAGGGTGCCCAGCTCCCTTATGACCGAGATGCCCACGAGATCCGCCACGAAGATGTCCACGCCGAACATCTGCATCTGCATGGCCGCCTGGAAGGCCAGGATGAGGCCTACCAGGAAGGCCACGAGGGAGGTGACCGGGAGGGCGTTCACCACGCTCTTTTCGGCCTGCGCCGACACTTCACCCCACCTGGCGGTCCAGGGCTTAGCTAAGGAGCTGGCCAGGCAGACCAGGGACTCGCCGAGGAAGGACGCCAGATCCCTCAGGTCGGTAACTATCCCGAGCACCGTCTCGCCCACGCGCTCCACCCGGCCCGAGCGCCTGGGGGGAGGCGGCTCCCCGGCCGCGGCGAAGCTGTCCTCGGCGAGCTTCCACACCGGCGAGAGCGCCTGCGGGAGGCCCCTAAGCTCGGGGCCGGGGCCCGCCGCCGGGCCCCGCCCGGACCCGCGCGGGGAAAGCGCCCGCCTGAAGGCGAAAAGCCAGGCCGCGCCGTTCAGGTCCAGGAGGGTGAGCCCGGAGAGGTCCACGGCCTTCACCCTGCCGGGGGCGAAGGGCTTGTTCAGGAGCCTGGGCGGCGGGGTGTAGGCGGTCAGCGGGCCCGTGAGGCGCAGGACGCCTTCCGAGTCGGGGCCCTCGCAGCCGAGGGCGTTGGGGGCCATGGAGGGCGGGAGGGGGGCCTGGGCCACTATTCGAGCCCTCCGGCGAGCGACAGCGACTCCAAAATGGCCTTGCGGGCGGCCGTCTCGGCCTCGTAGGCCGCCTGGGCCTCGTCCCCCGTCAAGGGGGGGCCCGTCACGAAGGGGCCTGGCTGGGGGGCGGCGAGAGCCGACGCCGCTATGCCCGAGAGCTTCGCGGGCACCCCTTCCTGGGCGGCGAGGCCGGTGCCGGACGGGTAGTAGAAGCCCATGAGCTCGCGGACTCCTGGAGTCACCCCCAGATCGCCCAGGGAGGGGCCCTCCGGGACGGGGGAGGAGAAAGGCGCGGCGGCGGACGGGGTTCCGGCGAGGACCAGGGCCACGACCGGCTCGTCGCCCAGGGCCCGGACGGCCGAGAGCCCCTCCCAGGGGAGCGCCAGGAGCTCGCCCGCCTCAAGCGAACGGTACGCCGAGGCCCACAGGGCTTCGGAGTCGTTCAAGGATTCCGGCAAACCGCCCAGGCGCCTGGAAGCTTTCGGGAGCTCGCGGAGCACCGCCCTGGCCCCCACGGCCCTCACCGCGTCCACGGCCAGGAGGGTAGGACCGGGCACCGGGTTCAAGCTCGGCGCGAGCAGCCTGACCGCGGCGCCCGGGCGCCCTTTGAGCGCGGCCAGATCCCGCCCCGGGCCCCCGGGGCGGCGGACCAGCGCCGGGGCGCCGCTCGGGAACAGCACGGCGGGCTGGAACTCCGGGGCTTCGTAGGGCGACAGGTCCTGGAGGGATCTCGTAACGGTCTCGTCGAGGCTTAAAAAGCCCACGGTAAGCCCGTCCGGCTCGGCCATGACCGTCCTGGCCCCCGCGGCGGCGCCGGGACCCAAGAACTCCACCTCGGCCTCCCAGCCGGTAAGGCGGGAGAACTCCCCGGCCCACGCCGAGAGGGTCGCGGCCCGGGGGTCCCCCTCCGGCAGGCTGGCCTTCACCGCGAGCGAGACCTCGGCCCCCAGATCCCCCGCGGACGCGAAAAGCGCCGCGAGCGCCAGGAAGGCGGCCGGCGCCGCAGGAAAGGCCTTCGTGGTTGCCGCGGGGAAAAACCGCATCGAGTGGCTCCGGGGTACGGAAACGGGAAGAGGTGCGATTCGTACGATTTACACGCGCTTTCCCGGACCGGGAAAGCGCGGCTGGAGGCAGCCGCGGGAGAAGCACCGGGCGGGCGCGGGCCGGAGGCGGCCGGGCCGTCCGGGGCAAGTGCGGGAGCGGCTTGCGGCGTCCGGGCGCCTTCCTGCGCCAGTCGGGCTTTTCCGGGTTTTCCGGCCCTTCCGCCCTCCGGCGGCGTCCCGGAGCGGGGGGGGCGCGAGGTTGCGCATCTTGAGCGATGGGGTTCCGGCCGGGAAGCAAAAAATCATCTTACCACAATGCGCAAGCCATGGGCCCTTTTTGGGGTTATTTCCGGAGGGGCGGTGCGGGCAGGGTCGGAAAGGCGGGCGCGGACTGAAGGGCTGGGCCAGGAGGCGCCAGGAAGGCATGAATGGCAGGGGCCGGAGGGCGGCGCCTGAAAGCGAGGGAGGGTCAGGGTGGGGCTTTCCGGCTCCTCATGGCCTGGCCTGGCCTGGCCTGGTCTGGCCTGGCCTGGCCTGGCCTGGCCTGGCCTGGCGCTGGCGGAGGGGAC
>JAIRZX010000463.1 GCA_031267005.1 Deltaproteobacteria bacterium | reverse complement strand
GGAGCGCCGCCCTGACCCCAGGAGGATCCGGCCGGTGCTGGCGCTCCCCGGGCACCGGCGCCGCAGGCCGTTCCATCCCGCCCCGCCCCGACCGGAGGCGCGTGCCCGGCGCCGGCCGCTTCGGGGGACGGGCCGGGGAAAGCCGGAAGGGCCTCGGGGGCGAGGCGGCGCCGGGGCTTGTCCAGGAGGGTGGCCGGCATGAGCGACCACTCCCCGAAGCGGCGGTTGATGTCGTCCATGGCGGATACCAGTCGCGGGTCGGCGCGCGGGAGCCCGTCTGTCGGATCCCCAGTGTCGAAGAGCGGCTCGAACTTCGGGAGCGGCGGCGGGAGCTCCTCCGGGCGCACCAGCCCGCTCACCTGGATGCCCAAGAGCCTGAATGGGCCCCTCGCTCCCTTGGGGCGTAGCTTTTCGGCCAGGGCGAGGATGGCCACGTGGTCGTCCAAAAGCTCCTCCTGGGTCCTGGAGCGCGTGACGGTCTTGAAGGACGGGTCCCTGAGCTTGACTGTCAGTGTCGTCCCGGCCAGGCCGGCGTTCCTGAGCCTCGCGGCCACCCTCACGGAAAGGTGCAGGAGTTCCCGGCGCACGGCCGCGTCCCCGCGGATGTCCTCGTCGAAAGTGTCCTCGGCCCCGACGCTCTTGGCCTCGCGCTCGGGTTCCACCTCCCTGGGGTCCCGGGCCCAGGCGAGGTTCCAGAGCCTGGTCCCGCCGTTCGGCCCCAGGGCCGCGGCCATCCCCTCCTCGCCGAAGGCAGCCACGTCGCCGATGGTCTTGAGCCCCATCGACTCCAGCCTGCCCACGGTCACTTCCCCGGCGCCCCACAGCTTCCTGACCGGCAAGGGCCACAGGAACGCCGTCTCCCCCCCCTCGGGGACGACGGTCATGGCGTCCGGCTTCCTGTAGCCGGAGGCCACCTTGGACACGTACTTGACCGCCGAGACCCCCGCCGAGACCGTAAGCCCGGTCTCGGCCTTGACCTCGCCCCTGATGCGTTCCGCTATCGATTCTGCCGGGCCGTAGATCTCCTGGGAGAGGGTGACGTCGAGGAAGGCCTCGTCCAGGGAGAGCGGCTCGACCAGCGGCGTGTAGCGCCTGAAGATGGCCATTACCATGCCCGAGAGCTCGCGGTAGCGTCCGTAGCGCCCCGGAAGGTAGACGGCCTGGGGGCACAGGGCCCTCGCCCTCCCCATGGGCATCCCGGAGCGCACCCCGAACGCCCGGGCCTCGTAGGACGCGGTGGACACCACGCCCCTGGGCCCCAGGCCCCCCACTACGAGCGGGAGGCCCCTCAAGGCGGGGTTGTCCAGCGCCTCGGCGGCCGCGAAGAAGCTGTCGAGGTCGAGGTGGATGATGCGTCTGGGGAAGGAATCTCCCACTGGGTGGCCTTTTGCCCCCGCAGGCTCTCGGCAGGGCGGGCGCAGTTTGCCGCCGCCTGCCGTTCCGGCCGGGCGGCCACGGGGCGCGGGCGGCCTTGAGGCAAGCGCCGGCGGCGGGCGGCGCCGCCGGAAAAGCGGAGGGGGGCGGAAAACCTAAGCAGAAACAGGCGCCGCCGGGCCGAAGACGCGGGCGGGTTCCCTCAGTGCCTGACTGAACCCGAGGTCGGTTCTGCAGGCGGGCGGGGGACGGTCGGGGCCAAGGGAGCCGTTTCCCTCAGCGTGCCTTCGGATTTTAGATCATAGCGGTTTAACGCTCAAGCGAGATCATCAGGGAAAATGGGATCGCGTGGCCGTGGGCTCCGAAAGGAGGGCTCTTCGAGAAAACCGTACTCCACGGCAAGCGGGTCGGGGGGCGAACGCTTTTGCACTAAGATCCCTTTGTATCTCTGCACCCGCTGTGGTGCTGTGGAATAATTACTTGATCCCGTAGCCTTAATCAAGTAAAATTATCTTTAAATAACACATTTCCTAAAGGAGGATTCGCCATGAACTACGAACTGATGCACAAGGAACTCGCAGTCGCCGTCCTGGCAATTTCTCTCAAACGCGATCAGACCTTCGTAGACGATATTACTGAAGTTTTCGCGCACCCCCACATGCCGATAGGCACTACACAGCCTAATTCTCTCAAGTGCAAGCCTGAAAAACTCGAGGACTGGTTGAAGGAGCGTGCCATCCCCAAGGAAAGATCGGGATTGAAAAGAATCTTGGAAGAGTGCGGTCTGCCGTATCCTAACCAACTGCTTTTCGATTCACTTGGCCTTTCTCTCTCCGATCAGTACTGGCTACGCCCTTGCGGCAGCGGTTTAGCCTGGAAAGACGTAAATTTTTTCCATAACGAGTTCTCGAATGATCTTGGCGAGATACTTTTGGGGAACTCACGAAATGCCAGGGACCAGACTTTCGTTTCGCCGGACGCTTCATCTTCCGGATTTTTGCCGAAGAGATGGATAATAAGCGAAGGAAGAAGGCTCTTGATGAAGGGAGGCAAAGCTCCCGGTTTCCAGGAACCAGAGAACGAAGTTATAGCTTCGTATGCGATGGAATCTCTCGGCATTCCTCATGTAGACTATGATCTTTCTGTGGTGAACGGGAAACCGTACTCGTTGTGCGAGACTTTCGTTGACGGCAATACGGACTTCATTTCCGCCTACTACATCGCGGACAGACTTTCCAATATGCCTGACGATGAATCAAAAAAGTTTGATTTTTTTCTTGGCTGGTGCGACAAAAGGGGGATTGTCGGCGCACGGGAAGCTATGGACAGAATTATCGTAACAGATTTTTTCCTATTAAACACTGACCGTCATTTCAACAACTTCGGGGTTTTGAGAGACGCCGATACCCTTGAGTGGAAAGGATTTTCCCCGGTGTTCGACACCGGGAACTGCCTCTGTAACGAAGTTTTTACCGAAGATATAACCCCTATCCTAATCGGCGAGTGCAAGCCTTTTAGAAAAGATTTCCGGAAACAGTTGCTTCACGTGGGCGACTTCTCATGGGTGGATCTGGGAACGCTGAAAGCCATCCCTGACAAGATTGCCGATTTTTTCACCGTAAACGGCCGTCTTTCGCGAGACCGCGTGGAGAGGATCCGGCAAGGCCTATGTTGGCGCGTGGAATTCCTGGAAAACGTCATCCTTCGCCCAGAATCCCTTAGCGATAAACCGCGTAAACGGCACGGGCCTGGACTTCGACCGTGATTGCCAAGACGTCCACACGCGCGTCCCAAGCTACGAACTGGATTGCCGCAAAAGTTGCAGGATGGCTTAGGAAGTGGGTTTGATCCCCCTCGCCACCGGGGCAGGGCACATCTGTCCCAACTAAAATCAACATACAGCACTCATACAGTATCCATATTCGGGAAGAACACGGGAGTCGACACTTTCACGCGTATCCTTTCGCGATGGGGCTGGCTGAAATGAAGAATGGGGCTTCCTGCTACAGGGGATGCTAAACGGCATTTTTCAGGTCGGGAAACGGCAATTCATGTTACGCACGGCTCTGCTTGAACTTGTCAGTAACCGCTACGGCCTGAGCGGTTGATTCCTGGTCCTGGGTGGAATCTGTGATTCCGGCTCACTGCATCAACGCGCACGCGTCCACTCGCCATGCCTTAAAGGGTGCGTCTTGCACTTCTCCTTAGGCATGATTGTTCGGATCAGGCTGAAAAATTTACAGCAGTGTCATGATTATGCATATCTTGCGCCAATAACCTCG
>JAIRZX010000592.1 GCA_031267005.1 Deltaproteobacteria bacterium | reverse complement strand
GCGATGTTCCGGAAACAGGCGCGGCCGCCTCCCCCCGGCGCAGAAACCGTGCCGGGGGAGGCGGCCGCGCCTGCTTTTTTTTCAGGACCGGGGAGCGTTTTCTTTGCAGGACCGGGAGAGCGGAATTTTTTGGCCTGTCGTACAGGCGGAATTTTTGGCCGAGTCCGAAGCGATAGGGTTTTTATCCTCAGAAGGGCGAGCCGCGGCGTATAAACTGCTGGCTCGCTCCCGGATGGCCGGTCGGCCGCAGGGAAAGTCTGCCGCCGGGCGCGTTCCCGCCGCGGCAATTCCTGGCAGCTCGTCCAGGCCGAAGCTCCCGCCGGTCCCGAGCCTGGGGGTTCCTGGCTGTGACGTTTCGCTGGCTTCTTGCGAATTTCGTTCGCTTTCGGAATCGATTTCTGAATCTTCACTGAAATTTTTTGAAATGATTTCTCCCAGACGGAATCAATTTTTTTTCCCGCGGGGCTCATTTTCCGGTACGCCGCTGGCCTGAAAGACGAAGGGCCCGGCTCTGCGGACGCCCTTCTTCCAGCCTCAGGCAGCTTTCTCCGGGCTTTCAACGCCGCGGCAAGAGAGCGTTACGATTCAAAGCGTACGACGCAAGTTGCCCATGCCGAAAACGGCGGAACCGCGTCTTTTGCGGAGGCCGGAAAACGCAGGCGGCGCGGGGCGTTGCAACTGGAGCGACCGCCAGCCTGCGGTCCGAACTTGGCTGGGACGCCCAGGTTCGCCAAGCTGTTGCCCGGCGGCTGGCTAAGCCGCCTGGACCCGCGATAGCGTAACTCTTGCCGAGCGTGCGCGGGAGCAGTCATGCCGTTAGCGCGGGACGTCTTCCGGCTGCTGCTTTGCAGCCCAAGCATGGGAAAGCCCGGCGGGCCCCCTTCAGTGTGCATCCGCATCCTGGCGCGCCTCCGGAGTGATCGAACCGACCTGTGGCGGTTTCAACCTGGCGAGTGCGAGGAGTTTCAAGCTCGGACCGCGCGAGGAGTTTCAAGCCCGGACCGCGCGAGGAGGTTCAAGCCTGGACCGTGAGATGATGGGACGCTGGGCGATCGAGGCGGAAAGAGGCTAATGTTTGCGGATGTGTTGGGGCTAGGGGAGGAGAGGTCCGGAACGCGCGAGGCGGAGCGGCGTCTTGGGCGGTGAAGGTAAGGTCGTGAGACGGGGAGGGGGCGGTAAATGGGGGACGGGAGGCGGGAATGCGGGGCGGGACCGGGCGGGGCCGTTGGACGTGCGGGACGGGAGCAGGGTTAGCGGACGCGCAAACGAAGGGCCCTCCGAGACTTGCGCCTGGAGGGCCCTTAAGCGTCTTCAAGGACGGACGGGACCGGAGACGGTCCCGTTACCACTCCAAGGCGTTTACCACTCCGAGGCGTTGAGGTTTGAGGCGGTCGTGGTCTTGACCGTGCTCCCCTGGCTGGCGCTGTCGAAGAGGTAGGTGGTGGAGCCGTCCCCGCGGTGGCGCACGGCGAACTTGAAGCCGGGGATCTGGGTGGAGGTGTTCACGTACAGGTCGATAACCCCGTAGTAGACGTTGGCGTCCTTGACCAGCCCCCCGCGCAGTGCCAGCGAGGTGTATTCGTCTATGTAGTTGCCGCTTTCGGTGAAGAAGGCCTCTTGGGCCATCGCTACGGCGTGGTAGGCTGCCTGCCCGGCGTTGTCCTGCGCGCCCTTCCTGTACTTGGCGTACTGGGGTATGGCGATGGAGGAGAGGATTCCGATTATCGAAACGACTACGATGAGCTCTATCAGTGTGAAGCCCGCGCGGGCGGATGCTTTGTCGGCGGTGCCGTTTGTCGTGTTGAACATGTTGGGTTGTGCCTCTGGTTCTGTTCCCGGCAAGGGTGCAGTGTGCGTGTAGTTTCCGGCTCAAGGCGCGGGCCGTTCGCGGCCATGGTCTTCCGGCTCTGTTGACGCCGGGCGCGCCTGCGGGCGCGCGTTTGCGGCGCGACCGGGGTAACCGCCTCGCGCGGATCCTGGAGCGGCGCCCCCGACGGCGGCAGGTTCCGTCGCGGGCGGGATCTGGGGCGGGGAGGGCCCTGCGGAAGGCCAGGATGTTTCCCGCTGCGGAGCCTGCGTCCGGCCTGGCCTCGGACGGCCTTGGACGGCCTTGGACGGGCGGGCGCGATGGGCGCGCGGGGAAATGCAGGAAGGTTCCTGATCGGGATGGTCATTCGCGTAGCGCGGATCCAAAAGACAGCGTCTCTATTTACTGAGCGCGCGGCGAAAGCTAACCCTGGGCTAAATATACTGAGGGATACCTCCAGTGTCAACACAGCTCAGGGTATAGGCATATCGAAAAATTTCGCGAAGAGATCCGTTCCGCGCAAAAAATTCTTTCGCGCGCGCCGGGATAATTCGCTCGGTTGTCAGGCGAGGATGAGGGGCGTGGCCCCAGGCTGGCGTACAGGCGTCCGCCTGCAAGTTTGTTACGGGCGCGGGACGGTTCTATTAGCAAATGCCGATCCAAAGGAGGCCGGGCGCGAAGCGGGAAATCCGTTCCGGGCCGGCCGGACCGAAACGAGCCTGGGGCAGGCGATCCGCCAGGTCTCCGGAGACGGCTAAAGCCGCCGTCGCTTCGCGCGGGGAGTTTCGGAAGCGTTGGCGGGAACGGTTCTCGCGGGAGCTGGGCGTAGCGGGCCTCATAACCGCCAACGCAAGAGAGAGGGAGCGGGCTTTTATTTTGCAAGAATCAGCGGAACATGTTCCTAACGCTCCGTGTAAAAAAAAATTAATATTTGAATAAGGGGTTTCCTCCAGATCGCGCGGTGCCGATATCTCGCCGCCCGGGCGCGCGACGCCGTTTGTCGGGAGCGGGGGGTGGGCAAGACATTCCCTGCGGCCAAAAGTATCGGCCGAATTTCCCTTTCAGAATAAAGGATAGACATGAAGCATTTTTGCAGCTACCCCGACTGTAAGGAGCAAAACCTGCCCGGAGCCGCAGAAGGGTTCCAGGCGGTTTGGAAACAACTCCGGCGGACGGGGGGAACGTGGCGGCCATGCCATTCCGCGCGACGTCCCCGGCGCTTCAATTTTCCATTTTTCCTTTAGTGTCTATCCCCCCTGGCCCAGGTTCCCTTGCCCCAGACCAGTTGCCGCTATCCCCTCCCATAAGTTTAAGTATCCCGGGGCGGCAGCGCCGGCTCTGGAGATGCGGTCCAGCGGTGGGCCGGGCGGAGGCCCCGGGCTTGTTGAGGCGCGGACGGGCGGCCGTCCCGGCGGGCGACTGGTTTGCCGCCTGTTGGCGTGGCGGCGGGGCGTGACTCGCGTGATTATTTCAGCGCGGCGGAAGAGGGAGCTTTGCCGTTTGGCGCCGGTCGCCCTGCGCCGCTCCGGCCAAGTCCGCGGCCTTGCGGCGGTCCAGGGACTGGCCCCGGTCCAGGGACTGTCTGAGGTGAAGCCCTCCCGGCGTTCGTGCCGAAGATTTCGATTAACTGGAGCCGAGGTGTGGGAAGTACGGCAGGAAAGGCGGCGTGGCGGGAAGAGGAGGGAAGGGGGGAGGGCGCGTTGCCGGAGACGCTGGGGAGGCGTCGTGTCCAAAACGGGGCTTGGGAGTTGCCTGGGGGGGGGAGTTGACGTGAAACTCCGGCCGCTTAGCGTTCGCCCGTTCCGGGCTCCCGTGGGAGCTAGCCAGCCGAAGGCGCCACTGCCAAGCAGGACCCGCGCCGTGTCCGCGGATTGTCAGGGCTGGACATCGGTCGGGGTAATCGGGTCCAGGACGACGGGCGGCGGGGCTGAGAGGCGGGGAGGATGGTTTTGAGCGCCATTCGGGAAACGGGCAAGGGTACCGGGCAACTCGAGCTTGGAGGGGGGGTTGAGGGTGTTCGGGAGGGCATTGAGGTGACGGGAGCGCGTCAAGGGGACGGAACGGGATGCCCGACGCCTGGCGCGGGCTCAGGCACTGAGTGAAGAAAGGCAGGCAGGACGGCAGGGCGGATGAGTAGGTGGGAAAGGCGGCTGGGACGGGAAGGGGGACGGCGGGGGGAACCAGGGAGGGGAGGCGGGATATCGAGGGGAGGGGGAATCGGCGGCGAACCGGCTTAACTGCGGGGGGAGGCTGAGTTTTCAGCAAAAAATAGGCGGGACAGCCCCTCTCTAAAAGCCGCCCCGCCCAGGTGCAACGACAACACAGAAACAGATTTGGCGACAGCACAGAAACCAGGAACTCTGCCTCTGTGTCTCCTCAAAAAGGGCGGGACAACCCTCTCTCTAAAAAGCTGTTCCGCCCAAGTGCAATCGCCAAGGTTATGGACAGCATTGTTAGGGTGCACTTGAAAATATTTCTAACGCCGTCCATTTCCGTGAGCAAATATAGACCAAAACAGGTTGGAAGTAAAGCAGGGCGATCAATTTTCCCAAGGGGAAAAATATAACAATATATTATTTTAAGCACTATAAATTTTTTAAATATGCTAATTAAGAATATAAGTATAGTTATTTTATAGGTAATTAAATAGTGCTATAAATAGAATTGTCAATAAATTGATTGGTTTTGGCCGTTATATTTTTCTCGCTTTAGCAAATTCCCCCCGGAAAGTCCTCGGCGACGGTCGAGCCGGGTAGCAGACCGCACTTAATCGTGTTCTAATTTTGCCGTTTTGCAAGGGTTTCCACGATATGCGGAGATCGCGCCTTCACTCTTCTTAGCCCCGGGCAACAGATCCCTGAAAGCGCGGAAAACCCCCCCTGGCCGGAGCGGGGGCAATTTTTTTTTGCCGGGGGGCGCATTTTTTTTTCCAGGGCGCCAGATCGGGCCCTGGCCGTCGGCCCGGGGCCAAGCGCTACCCTGCGGGCCGACGCCGCCGGAACTATTCCCGGCCCAAAAGCCGGGCATTCCGAAGCCGCTTTCCCGACAGCCCTGGAGGTAAACTCTGAGCTACCCCCTATCCGGAGGAATGTTGCCCGGGCGCGCTAGTAGGAGGACGGCGTTCGGAACGCGCGGCAGCCGGGGGCGCCCGCTCCGGTACGGGCAAAGCGGGCGCGAGAACCGGAACTGTATAGTTTTTTCGGTTAAAAATCCGATAAAGCGAGATTTATGCCTGTTTTAGCCGCCAGGTAAAGGCTATATTCCCGCACGCGCCCGCCGCGCGGGGAGTCCGGGAACCTCGGGGCGCGGAAAAACACGCAGGTCATGCCCTTAGAAATAGCCTGGCGAGTTCAGGGAATCCCGGCTTTTTGCCACCGAAACGGCCGATCGCCCGAGGGCGATTCTAAGTCTGCCGGAACCGGAAGGGCGGGCGGACCCCCTAATAAATGACCGCCCGGTGCGCATTACGGGGCGCCCCGGACGGTCGGGTCTCGTTGTGCATCGGTGGCAGTCTTTCTAGGGCGGTCCCGGCTGTCGGGGCGGCGGGGATTTGTCCCGCCGCCCGTATCGGCCCGGGGGGCGGCCCGGGGGCGGGTTCAGGCCTCGCTGGGGCTTCCCTGGATCTTGTAGCGGTTGTAGTTCGAGGTAACGACCTCGATGTAGCGGCGGGTTTCGCCGGGGAGGTTCCCGGAGCCGTGGCGGTCGAAGTTTCCCGGCCCCCAGTTGTACGAGGCCAGTGCCTTGCGGATGTTCCCGCCGTGGCGGTCGAGCATCCGCTTGAGGTACCTCGCCCCTCCCCAGATGTTCTCCAGGGGGTCGAAGGGGTTCTCCACCCCCATTTCCTTCGCGGTGCCCGGCATCAGCTGCATGAGGCCCTTGGCCCCGGCGCCGGATACCGCCCGGGGGTTGAAGTTCGACTCCGTTTTCACGACCGCCTTTATTAGCGCCGGGTCCAGCCCCAGGGCGTTCGCGGCCCTCTTGATCGTCGCGTCGTAGTCCGAGGAGCGTCCCCCCTCGGACTTCGCGAGTTCCGCGGCCACCGCTGGGATTGAGCCCTTGAGAATGGGCTTAGGGGTCTCGTTTGCGGCCTTCCTGCGGGCTGGGGGAGCGGGCGGCGCGGAGTTCCTCTCCGCCGCGCCCAGCGGTATGGGGTCGGGCCGGGCGCGAGGCGGCAAGCTCAGCTGGGAGCCGTACCTCTGGCGGTAGGCGGCCATGCGGGCGGCGTTGAAGATGCTTCCCGTTCCCTGGCCTTTGAGGATCGTGGGGCCGGCTGAGAGAGTCAAGGAGCCGCGCCTCACGCGCGGGGCGCCTTCGGAGGACGGCGCCGCGACGGCGGCCGAGGCTGTCGAGGAGGACTGGAGTCCCACGCCGGACGCCGGGCCGAGCGCGTTTAGGCCTTCCCCCGTTGCCCCGCCGGGCTTAGCCGCGGCCGAGTTCCTGGCGTCCGACCCCTCCTTGCCGTTCTCCCCGGAGGGAGCGGGGCCGGGTCTGCGGGCCGGGGCCGCGTTTTCCGACTCCGAAACGGCGGCCTCGCGGGCGCCCTTCTCGAAATCGTCCAAAACCGGGTTGCGGCCGTTCATGGCCTGGAGGCGGGCCAGCTGGCGCTGCGTCTGGTTGCTCACCGGGCCGTCCAGGACGTCCGCTATGATGCGGTTCTGGCTCTGCTGGCCTGCGGCCATGATGTCTTCGAACTCGGAGCTGCCTTTGCGGGGCGAAATCCCTTGGCCGAGAAACTGGGGCCTGGACATGGCCTGGGTTCCCGGGCGGCGCAGGACGGCCTGTGCCGCGGCGGGGTTGCCGCCTGCTCCGGTCAGGTTTCCCGCAAGGGCGCTGTTTTTGTCTTCCAGCATGCGTGAGCCTTCCAGAAGGGGGCCGGGTCTTTGTCTCCGCACGGCCTTCCGCGGCGGGGGCGCCCTTCCGGTCTCGAAAGAAGCAATACGTATGCCATGTTTTTTTGTGGTGTTCCTCCGGGTTGGCCTCTCGTTTCCCGCAGGTTTCCTGGACGGTTTCCCAGGATTTCCTGCAGGGTTTCCCAGGATTTCCTGCAGGGTTTCCGCAGTATTGTCTCGCCGGGCCGGCCTTAGAGGGGATTACGGCGTGGCCCCTGCGGGACCCGACTGGCTTCCGCCATACCCTCCGCCGCCTGCGTCCCCCTTCAGGGCCCCGCCGCCCCCTTGCCGTCACCAACGTCGAAGCTCATCGCCAGCCTACCCCATTGCCAGCCTGCCTCATCGTCTGCCAGCCTGTCTGCCTGCCTCATCGCCAGCCTGCCTTTCTTCCGGTGGTTTCCAGGGCCGATGGAGGCGGAGGAAAAAAAACTCCCCGCCGTCCCGGTCAGCTTGATACCGGGACGGCGGGGAGGCCGCTTGCGTCGAAGGCCTTCCGGGAAGGCCGGGAGGCTTTAAGCCCGCGCCGGACGGGCTCAGGCGTCCATGCCCGCCGGGTCGCGGTTGGGGGAGCCGGGCTTGGGGCTCACGATGATGGTGCCGGGCAACTCCTTCTCCAGGGGCTTGGGGGTCATTATGACGGGGTCGTGGGCGTCCTCCTCCTCGGGGGCGACCGGCTCGGGGGCTTTGAAGAGGGTCTCGCCGTCCTCGAAGACCATGGCGGCCCGGAGCACGTCGTCCACCATCTTCACGGGGAGGATGGTGAAGGTCTTCAGGATCCTGTCGGGGATGTCCTTCAGGTCCTTCTCGTTCTCCTGGGGGATGATGAGGGTCTTGAGCTCGCCGCGGTGGGCGGCCATGACCTTTTCCTTCAGCCCGCCTATGGGGAGCACCCGGCCGCGGAGGGTGACCTCGCCGGTCATGGCGACGTGCCTCTTGATCTTGCGGCGGGTGAGCGCGGAGACGAGCCCCGTCACCAGGGTGATGCCCGCGGAGGGGCCGTCCTTGGGGATGGCGCCCTCGGGGATGTGGATGTGGATGTCCAGGCGGCGGTAGAAGCTGGGGTCGAGGCCGAGCTTGGGGGAGATGCTCCTGACGTAGCTGAAGGCCGCCTTGGCGGACTCCTGCATCACTTCGCCGAGCTTGCCGGTCAGGATCAGGTTGCCCTTTCCCGGCATGGCGAGGACCTCGGTGGTGAGGATCTCGCCGCCGGTCTCGGTCCAGGCGAGCCCCGTGACCGTCCCTATCTCGTCGACCTCCTCGGCAGTGCCGTAGCGGTACTTGGGGATGCCCAGATACTGGCCGACGTTCTTGCCGGTGACCTTGAGCTTCGGGGCCGCGGAGGAGCCGGAGCTGGCCTTGACCACCTCGCGGGCGAGCTTGCGGCAGATGGAGGCTATCTCGCGCTCCAGGGACCTGACCCCGGCCTCGGAGGTGTAGCGGCGGATGGCCGTCAAGATCGCGTTGTCGGAGATGTCGACCCGCTCTGAGGAGAGGCCGTTGGTCGCTATCTGCTTCTTGACGAGGAAGTTCTTCGCGATGTTGAGCTTCTCGTCCTCGGTGTAGCCTGGGATGCGGATTATCTCCATCCTGTCCTGGAGGGGGGGCGGGATGGAGTGCAGGCTGTTGGCGGTGGTGATGAACATGATCTCCGAGAGGTCGTAGTCCATGTCCATGTAGTGGTCGCCGAAGCGGCAGTTCTGCTCGGGGTCCAGGACCTCGAGCAGGGCGGCGGAGGGGTCGCCGCGGAAGTCGGTGGACATCTTGTCCACCTCGTCCAGGCAGAAGACCGGGTTGGAGGTGCTGGCCTTCTTGAGGCTCTGGATGATCTTGCCGGGCATGGCGCCGATGTAGGTCCGCCGGTGCCCGCGGATCTCGGCCTCGTCGCGCACCCCGCCTAGCGAGAGCCTCACGAAGTTGCGGTCGAGCGCCCTGGCGACGGAGCGGGCGAGCGAGGTCTTGCCCACGCCCGGGGGTCCCACGAGGCAGAGGATGGGCCCGCGGTTGCGCTTCACGAGGCTCTGGACGGCCAGGTACTCGAGAATCCTTTCCTTGGGCTTTTCCAGGCCGAAGTGGTCCTCGTTCAAGATGCGCTCGGCCACGTCGATCTCCAAGTTGCTGCGCCGCTTCTCGTACCAGGGGAGCGCCAGGATCCAGTCTATGTAGTTGCGGACGACGGTCGCCTCGGCGCTCATGGGGCTCATCATCTTGAGCTTCTTTATCTCGTGGCGGACCTTCTCGGCCCCCTCCTTGGAGAGCCTCTTTTTCTTGACTTTCTCCTCGAGCTCGTTGATTTCGCCCCGCACGTCGTCGGTCTCGCCCATTTCCTTCTGGATGGCGCGGAGCTGCTCGTTCAGGTAGAAGTCCTTCTGGCTCTTCTCCATCTGCTTCTTGACGCGGTTCTTGATGCGCTGCTCTATCTGCAGCACCTCGATCTCGCCGCGCATGAGCTCGTAGAGCGCTTCCATCCTGGCCATGGGCGACACGAGCGACAGGAGGTTCTGGCGGTCCTCGAGCTTGAGCGACAGGTGCGTAATCATCGCGTCGCACATGTGCGAGGGGTTCCTGTGCGAGGAAACGGTGGCGAGGACCTCGTTGGGGATCTTCTTGTTGATTTTGGCGTAGTTCTCGAAGGTGGAGTTCAGGCTCCTCACCAGGGCCTCGGTCTCGAGGCTGTTCTCCTCGGGCTCGATCATGGACTCGACCTCGACGTAGAAGAAGTCCTGGGTCGAGATGAAGTAGTCGATGCGGCCACGGGAGCGGCCCTCGACCAGGGCCTTCACGGTCCCGTCGGGCAGGCGCAGGAGCTGGAGGACGGTGCCCACGGTCCCCATGTTGTGGATGTCCTGCTCCTGGGGCTCGTCGACCTTGGCCTCCTTCTGGGTGCAGAGGAAGATGGTCTTGTCCAGGGTCATGGCGTGCTCGAGGGCCTTGATGGACTTCTCGCGGCCCACGAAGAGGGGTACCACCATATGGGGGAACACCACCACGTCCCTCAGGGGAAGGAGGGGAAGCTGGAGGCGGGGGCCTCCCGACGGCGTCTGGAGGCGGTTCTTGTTGGAGGCGAAAAGCATTTTTTGTCTCTACCTGTAGGTTGGCGAGCCGGCCGGAGGCGGCGCCGCGCCTTTCCCGGAGGGTTCCGGGGGGCGGGCGCCGCGGGGGCGCAGGGTTCCGGCCGCGCGGGCGGACGGAGGTTGGGGCGGCCTGGGGCGGGGGCGCGGCGGGCGCCGCCCCCCCGGCCTTATCCGCCGCCGCGGGGGCGGCGGGGCGGGCGGCCGCGGCCGCCCTCGACAGGGCACGGGGCCTCGAAAGGCCGCCGTCTCAAGCGGGCTGGCTCCCGGCCGGGCCGGGAGCGTCCGTGCGGCCTGGGGCGCCGCGCGGGGGGGGGGCTGCCCGGCGCGGGCCGGGGGGCCGGGCAAGCGCGGGGCTCGCGGCCGCTCAGGCCGAGAGCTTGGCCGGGCGTCCCTCGTGGATGATGACCGGGGGCTCGCGCTTGAGTATGACCTCCTCGGTGATGAGGACTTCCTTGACCTTCTCCATGCTGGGCAGGTCGTACATGAGATCCAGCATGGCTGACTCCAGGATGGACCTGAGCCCCCTCGCGCCGGTCTTGCGCTCGATGGACAGGGTGGCTATGGCCTCCAGGGCCTCGCGGCTGAAGGTGAGTTCTACCCCGTCCTGCTTCAAGAGCGCCTGGTACTGCTTGATGATGGCGTTTTTGGGCTCGGTCAGGATAGTTATCATGGCGTCCCGGTCGAGTTCGGTCAGCGGGGCGGTGACGGGGATCCTGCCCACGAACTCCGGGATCAGGCCGAACTTGATGAGGTCTTCCGGGAGGCACTCGCGGAGCACCTTGAAGGAGTCGTTGTTGTCCTTGTTGGAGTCGATGTCCGCGTTGAAGCCCATGGAGATGTCTTTGCCGATCCTCTTCTTGATGATCTTGTCGAGGCCCACGAAGGCCCCCCCGAAGATGAAGAGGATGTTGGTGGTGTCGACCTTGGTGAGATCCTGCTGGGGGTGCTTGCGGCCCCCCTTGGGCGGCACCGAGGACACGGTGCCTTCGATGATCTTCAGGAGGGCCTGCTGGACCCCCTCGCCCGAGACGTCCCGTGTTATGGAGGCGTTGTCGCCCTTGCGGGCGATCTTGTCCACCTCGTCCAGGTAGACTATGCCCTTGGAAGCCTTCTCCACGTCGTAATCCGCGGACTGGAGCAGGCTCACGATGATGTTTTCTACGTCCTCGCCCACGTAGCCGGCCTCGGTGAGGGTGGTCGCGTCGGCGATGGTGAAGGGCACATTCAAGATCCGGGCCAGCGTCTGCGCGAGCAGGGTCTTGCCGCTCCCGGTGGGGCCCAGGACCAGGATGTTGGACTTCTGGAGCTCGACCCCCCCGTCCTGCTCCAGGGGCATCTGGATGCGCTTGTAGGGGTTGTAGACAGCGACGGCCAGCGTCTTCTTCGCGAGTTCCTGGCCTATCACGTAGTCGTCCAGGATTTCGTTTATCTGGTGCGGGTTGGGGAGGTTCGACGGGGACCCCTTGGGCTGTATGGTGGGCGTCGGGTGGTCCTTCGCGATGATCTCCCGGCACTGCTCCAGGCAGTACTCGCAGATGTGGATCCGTTCCGGGTCGGGTCCGGCTATCATGCGGATGCCGTCCCTCTGGGGCTGCCTGCAGAACGCGCAGATGGGGACCTGTTTGTTCTTATCTTCTGCCATATGGCTTGCCTTTCACGTCGGTTAGGCGTTGCTGGGGGCGGGGGCCCGGTCGGGCGGCCCGCGCCCCGTTCTCTGCCGGCCCCCCGGAGTGGCGGGGCCGCTCGCCCGCCTGGGGCGGGCTGGGCCGGCTGGAGTGGCTCGCGGCCCGGAAGGGAAGATATTTCCTTCTTTGAGGCGAAGTTCCCGCCGGAACGGGTCGGGTCGGGGGGCCGGGGAGGCCCCGGGCGTCCCGTGAGGCGCCTGGGGCTACGGCTCGCTGCCGTCGGGGCCGGGCCTGCGGACGGGCTTCCCGGCGCCTCCCCCGGAGGTGCCCCTTGGGGCCTCGGCGGCCGCTGAATCCTCGGTGCCGCCGGAAGCCTTCTGGCCGGCGGGGGCCTTGGAACCCTTGGAACCAGCTGAGGCCTTTGGTCCGCCGGGAGGCTTGGCCGCCTTGGGCCCGGTTGGGGGCTTTGGTCCGCCGGGAGGCTTGGCCGCCTTGGGCCCGGTTGGGGGCTTTGGTCCGCCGGGAGGCTTGGCCGCCTTGGGCCCGGTTGGGGGCTTT
>JAIRZX010000548.1 GCA_031267005.1 Deltaproteobacteria bacterium | reverse complement strand
GGGCTCGTGCCCGACGATCTCCCCCTGTCCTTGAAGCCCCTGCCCCCGGAGGAGCTTCTGGAATTCATCTGAGAGGCTTTCAGCGTCCGGAGGCTGCCCCGGGAAAGAACTGAAGAAGAAACTCCCGGACGGAGGAGCGGAAGAAGGAACCACGGAAGAAGGAACCAAGGAAAACGGAGCGCCTGTCCCGGACCGGGCCGGTCGGGCCGGCTCCTAAACCCCCGCCCGCGCCCCCCGGCCTTCGCGCTCCCTGCCTTCGCTGAATTCCGCCCCGCAGGCTTAAGGCCAGCGGGGCTTTTTCTTACCGGAACCGAATTTCAAAGCGCCCTCTAGCCTCTCCTCGGCCTCGGGCGTCCTCGGAGTCCAGTCCCGCTGGCGCCATCGCGTCTCTTTCCGAGAAAACACTTAATTCTCTGCTCTTTTGCCTCAACTCAAAGCTCATTTGCCGCAACTCAACGCTCATTTCCCTCAAATCTAAACTGTAGCCTGTAACGAGCTTGCCGCTTGAGCGTCTTTATGGCATTTTAATTACCGGAAATTATCACAAACTACATTGCTTTAACATGCAAAAAACTTTAGCGCTTTATATGTACATTTACAGTTGAAATATTTGATTGCATAAATTCCTTGATTGCATTCTTTTTCCTGGACGCTTGCCTATTTCAGCAGTTTACATAATTTTGCACGCCAACTGCTCTACCCACTCAGGCACAGTTCTGGAGGCCGGGCCGTATCGGCCTCCGTCGAAGGAACCGGCCGTCAAGGACGGCTCCAGGTTGATCTCGAGGGAGCTGGCTCCGTGGGCCTTGGCTATGCGCACCAGGCCCGCTGCCGGGTAGACCGCGCCCGAGGTGCCGATGGAGACGAAGACGTCCGCCCTGGAACAGGCGAATTCGATCTCATCCATGCGGTATGGCATCTCCCCGAACCAGACGACGTCCGGCCTCAAGCCCCCGGACCGGCCGCAGGCGGGGCAGGCGTCGCCGCCGCCCAGATCACCCTCCCAGCGCGAGCTCGCCCCGCACAGGGAGCACAGGGCCTTCAAAAGCTCGCCGTGCATGTGGACGACGTTCCGGCTGCCCGCGCGCTCGTGGAGGTCGTCCACGTTCTGGGTGACGAGGAACACCTCCCGACCGGATTGCTCGAGCCTGGCCAGGGCCAGGTGGGCGGGGTTCGGCAGGATCTTCCCCGACGCGAGCTCCCTTCGCCTCATGTCGTAAAACTCGTAGACGCGCTTGGGATCCTTTCTGAAGCCCCGGAGAGTGGCCACGTCATCGACGCGGACCTTCTCCCAGAGGCCGCCCTTGTCCCTGAAGGTGTCTATGCCGCTCTCGCGGCTGATGCCAGCTCCGGTAAGAATGAAAATCACGTCTGTCCTCCCCCACCCGCGCCTTCCGTCCGCCCAACTCCGGCCCCTGCCAGGGACCTGCAGACGGCCAGGAATGGACCTGCCGACGGAACAGCGCGAACCTGCCTACGGCCAGGAATGGACCTGGGCCCGGCGGCCTGGCCCGCGCTCCCCGGCCCAGTCCGGAGCCGGGCAATCCGGAGCGGCGGCCTCGCGCCCGCTCGCGCCAGCGGCCCCGCTCCGGAACCCCAGAACCTGAAAACCCGACCCTGGACCGAACGCGGCCGCTGTTTCGCCGCGCGGTCCAGTCTGACCGGAGCGGGGATGTTGCCAATCAGCAAGCCTTGTTGAACTGGCCGGAACCGGGCGGAACCGGCCTCCCGCCTGCCGGTTGCCCGTAACCCATGCTAAAACGGCCAAAATCAGCCGGAATCTGCCAAGAACGGCCGGTACCTCGTCGCTCTGCCTTCGTTCGCTCCCGGCATGATTTAACAAACTTCGAGTCTTTTGCGAGGTCTCCAGCGGAGGGGCTGGAAGAGGGGGGGCTGGCTGAAGCCCCAAGTCGGCCCTTTAAGCGGAAAACAGGGCCTGGCCTGCGTTTCTTCTTGCCTGGCCTAAAGAGTCATTGCCCCGGAAGAGAAGCCGGAAGAAATGATGTAATTCACATTCCATGCCTATCGAGGCAAATTTCGAGGCTATAACATCTATTTTATGGCTTCGGGGTACCCTTTTTCAAGCTATCTACCCTCCATTTCCAAAATACCCTCTCTTAGGACCTCATAAGCGGTATGCCGAGAGCCTTCCAGCGCCATTTTAGTATGCTGCCAACCTTGTGGCGCTATTAGCAGCATATCTCCTAGTTGCTCCGACCAAAGTTGCCGACTGGCTTTGTCATGCAAACGCCGACTGGCTTTGCCATGCAAACGCCGACTGGCTTTGTCAAAAAAACGCTCCGTAGAGTTTTCGCGCTTAAGACGCAAACTCTTTCCTGACAGGATATCGAGCCGCGCCCGTACGTCTGTGCCCTGACTCCTTTAGCTTCTGCAGCGTCCGGGCTAGCGGCCTCGCCAGAGCCCCCCACACTTTTCCCCAGGAGTAGCGGGGAACCCAGGAGGCGTCGGCCCCCAGGCGGAAGGGGCTCGAGAGGCGCCGCTCCCCGCTTGCCCCTTCGTTTACGACCGAGAACTGGCTTCCAGTATGACCGAGAGCGGGCTTCCAGGAAAGCAAGCGTCGGCCGAATCGGCCGGGGGGCATGGCCCGGCGGTCGAGGCTGGGCGGCCAGGGCCACCGGAAGACTTTAACGCCCGCCTGGGCTGGCGCGCCGGCTGGGTCCGGGGCCCCGGGCCGAACGGTGGGCCAGCCCGGCTGGTTTGGCGCGGGCAGCTCCGCCGTGCCGGGAAAACATACGGAAAATCTTTAGAAAGCCTGGAGAACTCTAGGCAAAAGGTTTCGGAGCGCCTTTGCAACGGCTTCGGTAATAGTGCCGTCGAGGGAGAGCTAGCTTGCGCTCCCGCCCTGCCCTCTTCCCCCCCCCTCCGCGTGTAGTTAAAACGCCAAACCACCACCCCATCCGTCTTGGATCCCGCCAACAGCGGCAAAACACCCGTCTTATTGCCACCATACATAGCGTATATTACTGGCAACTTAACCGCTGGCTCGTAACCCCCCTCCCCGTCCCCGGCGCACCCTCCCGCCATGAAACGGCGGATCCCCGGAAAAGACGTCATGGACCGTTGCCAGGCGTTCACCACCCCCCTTGAATCCAGTTCCCAACGCCCGCTTCCCTCGCCCGCCCGGATGCACCGTTTGGCCTATTTCTTAAAAGGCCAGGCAACTGCTCCCCTCGGCTTCCTGGCGGACGCTTTCCGCCTCCCCCTCCACCGCCCCGCCCGCTCAAGCCCCGGGGACAACCGCCCTCCCCCAGGTCTTAGCGG
>JAIRZX010000385.1 GCA_031267005.1 Deltaproteobacteria bacterium | reverse complement strand
CCGGCGGCATACTCTCCAGGTCCTTTTTGAGATCCCTCAAAGAGGCGGCCAAGAAGAGCCTGTTCTCGCTGGTGCTCTCGGGCGGCATAGCCGTGGCCGTTGCCGGGCATGCCGCAGCGGACGACTGGCGGGCGCCCGACGACAGGCAGCCGGGCCCCGGCCCCTTGAGGAGGCAGGGCTTCTCGCCCTTCCACGGGGAAAGGGGGGGGGCAGCCGGCCCGCCCGCCGCCTACCTGGCGGAACCCGCCAGGAGCATATCGGTCATAGCCACCAAGATGCGCTCCCGGACCTTGGGGAGGACGCTGGATCTCGGGTTCCTGCCGCCCATGGAGCGGGACGTGCCCGAGGCCGAGGCCGAGCGGAGGGCCCGCGCGGAGCTTGAGGCCCAGGCCGCCGCGGCCGGCATGGACCTGGAGGGCTGGGTGGCCCTCGTGAGGGACGCCGTGCCCGCTGGCGGCACTGTGTATCTGACCGATCTGGAATGGCCACGAGCGGGGCACGCCCTCCTGAAGCCCAGGCTCCCCCGCATAGCCGCTGCCCTCAAGGACGCGGGGGGGGAAATCCCCGACAACGTCTGGGGGCTGGCCTTGAGGGGGGCCGCCGAGCTCAAGCCCGGCGAGGGTCAGTTCTGGGAGAGGCTCTTCGGTGACTTCTGCGACCACGCGGGAACCCCCGCCGAGGCCGCGATGGGGGCGGTCTTCCACCTTTCCCGGAAGCGCAGGCAGGCCGTCCCGGTCGTGGAGTTCGTAGGCGCCATGACGCCCGTGAAGGATCTGGAGGACATGCCCCACCGCCGGGCGGTGGAGTTTTTGAGCTCCCACCTGCGCGCCTCGCTGGGCTCGTCCCCCCGCTCCGGGCTCAAGGCCCCCAAGGAGGCCCAGTCCAGGCGGCTCATGTCGGACCTCTACCACGCCTCCAGGATTTTCCGGATCCCCTTGACCTACCTGTTCAACACTTCCATACACGACTGGGCCAAGGGCGCCGCCTGGCCCGGCACCATGGAGACCTACTCCAGGGCGCTCTCAGTAGCGAGCATGGTGAACAGGTCCTCGCGGCTGTGGGATCCCTCCTCCCCGCGCATCTGCGATCTGGCCGAGATAGACCCCGCCTCATCCCTCTCGGCCAGGAGCCCCTCCGGGCTCAGGCGCGAGAGGGAGGCACTCGCCCGGGCGGCCTCAACCGCGTCGCTCGCCTCCCGCGGCAGGGAGGCCTCGTAGCCTGGGCGCGGCCCCCCCTGCTCCGGGCGGCGTTTCAGGCGTTTCCCTAACGCGATCATGCAGGTATTCCGGCGATCCGGCCCATGAAACGCGGATGCAGCAAAGCGTATGCCAACGACGCGGCGGCGCCTGAAAACGTTTCATGGTAAAGTTTCCGATCCGGGGCGCCGCCGCACCTCGGCCAGCCTCGCCTCCCCCGGGCCGCCGGCCCCGCCCTCCGAGGCCCCGCACCTTCCCGCGAACCGCCGTCCCTTCCCGCTGGCCGCCGTCCCTGAGCCGGGGAATGGCGGCCGCCCCGTCTTCGGGCCGCCTCCGGTTTTCGGGGAGGGCCCGGGCCCTCCCCTCCCTTTTCCTGCCCGGCCGAACCGGCCTGGCAGGCCCCCCCGCCGCGCCAGGAGCGTTTCAGATGACACAGGACATAGCGCCGTTCTCCACGCTGGCCATAGGCTCCTTCCCCTTCACGGAGGCGGCCGGGGCCCTCGACGCCATGGAGGGCCGCGTGGACATACCCGCCTCCCCGCAGATGGTGCGCGTCTCGCCGTGGGAGGACATGCTGCTGGGGGCAGCGGACGGCATCCATTTCGCGGAGGCCGACGGCGCGGGCCGGACGGTTTCGGTCCCGCTGGCCGGCCGTGAGGAGAGCCTCGCCCGCTTCTACGAGGACTATTATTCTGGCGACTACTCGTTTTTGGCCAGGTCCCAGCGCGCCGCGGGGGGATGGGGGGCGTTCCTCGCGAGGGCGGGGGAGAGCCCCGCCTTCGGCAGGACGCACCTGAAGACCCAGGTGGTGGGGCCGCTCACCTTCGGCCAGTCCGTCAAAGTGGAGGGGGCCTTCAGCCTGGTGGACGACCCCGGGCTCCTGGAGGCCGCGAGCGCCGCGCTGGGCGCCAAGGCCGCCTGGGAGGCCGAGGCCATCCGCGCCGCCGGGCGCGGGGCCGTGGTTTTCCTGGACGAGCCGGGGCTCTCCGGCTACGGCTCGGCGTTCTCCACCCTCTCCGCGGAGACCGTGCTGGGCGCGCTCAACGCGGCGGCGGCCGCCGCCAGATCGAAAGGCCCGGCGCTCGTGGGCCTCCACGTCTGCGGCAACACCGACTGGGGGCTCATGACCCGCGCGGACATAGACATCCTGAACTGCGACTCCTACGGGTACCTGGAGTCCGTGTCGCTGTACCCCAAGGAGATAGACGCCTTTCTCAGGCGGGGGGGCCGCGTTTGCTGGGGGGCGGTGCCCGCCCAGGGCTTCGAGCCTTCCATGAAGGCGGCCTTCCTGGCCGGGCGGCTCAAAGAGGGGCTGGAGGGGCTGGCCAGGCGCGGGGCGGACCGGGAGCTCTTGGCGCGGAGATCGCTTTTGACCACCTCCTGCGGCCTGGGGAGCCTGGAACCGGAGCTCGCCAAGCTGGCGGTGGCGCTCTTGCCCGAGGTGGCGGAGGAGATGCGCAAGTGGTGATCCCCCCCTCTGCCGGTGCCGGAGAGGGGGCGGGCGTTCCCGGACCGTGCGCGCTCTTCCGCGGGCGCCGAAGCGGCCCGGGCGGCCGTAACGCCCGGACGTTCCTCAGCGCGTCCGGGAACCGTTGCGCGGCGCGCCTCAGCGCGTCCGGAAGCCTCGAGGCAAGATGAGACGGAAAGCCGGAGATACGGAAGGCCGGGGAGATTCCGCGGAACCCCGCGAGGGTCTTTCCGCCCGGCGCCCCTCCGCGCGCGCCGGGGCAGATCCGCCCGAGCCCTACGAGCGGATCCCGCGCGCCCCGCGCGGGCGGCTCGAACGCATACCGCAGGCCCCGCGCGGGGAAGGCGATCCCGGGGAGGGCAAAACCCGAAGCCCCCGCAAAGGCGCGGGGGACGGCCGCGGGGATTGCGACGGCCGCGGCGGCTCCGGGGGTTCCAAAGGGCCCAAAGACTCATGGGGTTCCGGCGCTTCCAAAGGCGCCGGGGGCCGGAAGGGATCGGACGGCCCGAAGGGCCCGAACGGAGCCAAGGGCGCGAGCGCGAACTGCCGGAAAGCCCCGAAAGGTTCCGGGGGCAGGAAGGGAGCGCGCGGCGCCGGGAGGGCGGCGGGGGACGGCCGGGCCGAGCGGCAGGTGCCGACCGTTCCGCCAGAGCTCCCGGCCCTGGCGGCGCTCTTCCTGGCGGTGCTGATACTGCTCTCGCTCGTGTCCCACGTCCCCGGCGAGGAGCAGGCCGCCTCGGGGGCGGTGGGGCTAAAGAACCACTTGGGCTATCTGGGAGCGCACTTTTCGGCCTTCCTGGTGAAGCTATTCGGGATGGCGTCCTTCTGGCCGGTCCCGGCGCTGATGCTGTACCCCTTCTACAGGCTCACCTCCCGCGGGAAGGACGTGCCGGTCTTCGCGGCGGCGGCGGGGATCGTGCTTTCGGCGTTCTCCGTGGTGTCCTTCGCCTCCGTCCTCTTCCCGGGCTCCATGCCCTTCCCGTGGCCCAAAGAGGCCTCGGGCGGCGGGGCCATGGGCGACTTCCTGGCCCGGGGCATTACCCTCCTGGCGGGCAGGGTGGGATCGCTCCTGGTGCTCCCGGCGCTCCTCGCCTCGGGCTTGATGCTTTCCACCGGCGTGACGCCGGGATCGCTCAGGTGGCTCTTCAGGACCGGCGGGGCTTCCGCAGGAAGCGGCGGGGAGGGCGGGGAAGGACGGGAGGGCCGAGAAGGCGCCCGGGCGGTCGAGCTCGTGGTGCGCGGCCGCGGCGGGAAGCCGGGCGCGGACGGCTTCGAGCCGGGCGGCGCCGGAAGGGGAG
>JAIRZX010000296.1 GCA_031267005.1 Deltaproteobacteria bacterium | reverse complement strand
GGCTCTGGGGCTCTGGGGCTCTGGGGCTCTGGGGCTCTGGGGCTCTGGGGCTCTGGGGCTCTGGGGCTCTGGGGCTTGCCCAAACGGGTCTCACAGCTTCTCGGGAAGCACCGCGCCAGAGCCCGCAGGGTTATGCCCGCCGACTTAAAAGGCATCCCTCAAGGGCAACCATGGTGCCAAGGCGGACGGTACCGGGCTGAGTCCTGCCCTCCGGCCTTGGAGAGACGCGGGCGTCCGGGCGGGGAAAACGCCCACACGGGCGCCAAGGGAAATCCCCGGCCTCTGGGAAGCCATTACATCGCCTGATCCGCAGAATCGGGCTTAAAGACAGGCGCAAGACACTGCCGTTGCGGAGCGGTCAGAGGACGGTTGAGTGTTCATGCCGCGGCCAGGAATCGCAAGGGGGGCGCCAAGGACCAGGAATCCCCCGTTCAGGCCGGAGAAGATGCTTCCGGGAGCTTGCAGAGCACCGAACACCATAAATGACGCTGCCTGACCTGAAAAAGTCGTTTAGCATCCACCCCGACCGCAGGAAGCCTCCTTCGTAATTTCCCGACCACCCCCCCCCAGTAAACGGATACGCCGCACCTTCCTTCAGGCCGACGCGGCGAGGGGCGGGGAAGGGAGGGGCGGCGCGGGTCCCGCTCCCGTTTCTAGCCCTCGAAGCCCCCGAACAGCCCCTCCGCCGTCTTGACGGAGGCTTCGTTGCCCACCACGGAGAGCACAGCGCGATCGAGCGGAAGGTACTCGCGGGCGACCCTCAACACGTCCCCGGGAGCGACCGAGGCTATCTCGGCCAAGAGCCTCTCGTTGCGGTCCTGCCCCAACCCGTACAGTTCGAAGAGGGCTGCGTCGCTAACGCGGCTGCCCAGGGTCTGGTGGTGTATCTTGTTGGAGCCCGCCAGATAGCTCTTGGCGCTCTCCACCGCGTCGGGGCCGTAGGGATCGGAGCGGGCGGCGCGGATGATGCCGAGCATCCCGGAAAGGGACTCCCCGGCCTTGTCCGGGGCGCATCCGATGTAGAAGTTGAACGATCCGGTGCCCAGCCCGGCGCCGTAGGAGGAGGTGACGCTGTAGGCGAGCGACCTCTTTTCCCTGAGTTCGGAAAAGAGCACCCCCCCCATGCCGGAGAGGATGGAGTTCAAGACCTCCAGCGCGGCGTGGTCCCCCGAGCCCATGCCCGGGGCCAAAAAGGAGATCGCTATGTGGGCCTGGGCGCGGTCCAGGACCTCCGAGGCCATGGCCGGGCCGGGGAGTTCCGGCGGCGGGGGGGGCGCCTGGGGGGCGGGAAGGCCGGCCGGTTCCGGCTTCCACCCGGAGAGCGCCGCGTCCAAGGCCTTCGCGGCCTCTTTGGGGCTTATGTCCCCCGCGACGGCGAAGACCAGGCTCTCCGGCCTCACCAGCCTGCGGTAGGCGCCCAGGGCGTCCCCGCGCTCCAAGCCCCCCACCGACTCCAGGGTCCCGTGGCTTTCGACGGAGTAGGGGTGGCCGCGGAAGAGCCCGCGCCGGGCCAGGCGGAACACCCGGTCGGCCAGGCTCTCCTCGAGGCCCTTCAAAAAGGTCAGGTGCTCCTCCTTCCTGCGTTCGAAGTCCTCCTCCCCGAAGGCAGGGGCGGTCAAAAGCTCGGCGAAGAGGCCAAGCCCCTCGCGCCAGGTGGAACTCAGGAAGGAGCCGTCCAGCCCCAGGGTGTTGCGGCCCGAAAAGCCCCCCACGAAGGCCCCCAGATCCTCCACGGCCCTCGACATCGAAGGCGCGTCCCGAAGCGAGCTGGCCCTCGCCCAGACCGAGGAGGCGAGCGACACGAGCCCCTCCCGTCCCTCGCCCTCGGCGAGCCTCCCGCCTAAAACCGCCGCCTTCGCTTCCACGAGCGGGAGCGTGGGATCCCTCATTACGAACAGCTTGGCGCCGCTTTCGAGCCGTATCTCCTCGAAGGCGTGGCCCGCGCGCGCCGCGCCGGCCCGGGGCCCCGCCGGCTTGAGGCGGGACGAGGCCTGGGTTAAGGCCTCCCCGTCGAGCTCCGGGGAGTCTTCGGGGAGGAGCGCAGTCACGGTCAGGCGCTCCCGGACGAACAGCGAGGCCGCGAGCTCGGCCAGGTCGGCCCCGCCCGACCTGGACCAGATGTTCAGGTAGGCGTCCTTCATCCTGTAGTCGCCGTTGTAGAGCTCGAAGGACGCTATCACGCCCCCGGCCGAGGCCGGGGCCTCCTGGCGGTCCACGAAGCCCTTGGCTGCCAGGGCCCTGGCCCGGGCCAGCTCGTCCGGGGAAGGGGGCTCGGAGGAAAGCGAGTTCAGCTCGTCCACGACCGCGTCGAAGGCGGGGAGGATCTTCTCGAAGGAGGTCTCGTACAGGACGAGGAACACGCCACCGTCCAGGAGGGTCTCCGGGAAGCAGGAGACGCTGGGGGCCAGGCCTTTCCTGTAGCGGACGTTCTCCGTGAGCCTGGACGAGTCCCCCGCCGAGAGCACGGCCGAGAGGAGCTCCACCGCCGGGGCCTCGGCGTCCCTGGCAGAGGGGCAGGCGAAGCCCATGACGATCTTGGGCACCTTGGCCTTGGGGCTCCGGAGGATCCGGACCCTTGGGCCGCCCGCCTCAAGCCGGGCGGCTTCGGGGCGCCCCGGGGCCCCGGGGGGGTTGGGGATCCCCGCGAGGTACCTTGCCGCCAGCTCCCGCGCCGTTTTGGGATCGAAGCCGCCGGTGATTATTAAGACGCAGTTGTCCGGGCGGTAAAACCTCCCGTGGAAGGCGAAGGCCGTGTCCCGCCCGGCGGCGGCCACCGTCTCCGCTGAGCCAAGAATACGGTGGCCGTAGGGGTGGCCCTTCCCGAAAGCGTCCTCGAAGAAGACGTCGTAGAGCCAGCGCTGGGGGCTGTCGTCGGCCCTCCTTATCTCCTCTATCACCACCTCCTTTTCCCGGGCGTACTCCTCCGGGTCGTAGGAGGGGCTGAAAACCAGATCGGAGAGGATGTCCACCGCCGTCTCCAGCCCGTCGGCGGGCATGGCAAGGTGGTAGCAGGTCTCGTCGTAGGCGGTGTAGG
>JAIRZX010000290.1 GCA_031267005.1 Deltaproteobacteria bacterium | reverse complement strand
GTATAAAGAGTAGATGGCAACAGTCTCATTTCTGACACTGCTACCCCGAGCGTCCCGATATTTTCGTTGTTGGGCCTTGGGCATGGCATTCCCGCTCCGCGTTTTCGCCAGTCGATTATTGATTCTCTTCCACCGTAGTGAACTCGGGAATTTACTGTGCCCTGGTAAAGTTGCCATCCTGAATCAACCGCTTCTATCTCCCAAAAGTACCTCTTTGAACGAAGGTCGTCTCCTGTCTTTATTCCCTGGTTGGCTATCGCCATCGTTTCCAGGAGCTCGCCTGCCATAAGTTCTTCCGCCGACACCCTTGCGTCCGGGTTGTCTAGCTGCCTCGCCTGGCTGACTCTAGCGACTTCGGAGGTTGCCAGCAATTCTGCCTTGTGTTCAGGTTCTTTCGGCTCTGAGGCATCGATAAAACTGATGATTCTTTCCTCAGATGAAGTTACGGATTCTTCGGATATATGCGCCGCTCTGCTGAGGCACACCATCGCCGCGAAAGCACCCGCGGCAGCTGGGGAGTCGAACCCGCCCTCGCCCAGCCTGGCCACCAAATGCCAGGCGTCTTCCCTAAGCAGCCTTGTCCGAAATTTCGTATAGCTGGTTAGCGAGAGCCAGTTCTGCGGGGTGACTGCGGCTACGGTGCAGCCTTCAGAACAAAACCGAAGGCATCGGTCAAGGAAGACCGTTGCGAGGTCTCCCTTGGCGTCAGAAAAATAAGCCTGGCAGTGCTTTTTTAGCGTTTCGGATTGCTTCCCGCCGGACAGGTACGGAACGTTGGTCGCGACCAGCGTGTAAGTCCGGTCAAGCAACGACGCCGCCTCGGACAACCCCTTCGCAGCCATGGCGGCTTCCGTACGCTCGTAGTCTCCCTCCGCTGAAAGCGCCTTTTCCAGCAACGGCTTGACTTTGGCCCAGTCTGCGGCCCAAAGGCCAGCGCCGTTGCCTCCCGTGCCGGGGACTATCAGGCTCCCTAACACTGGGGCACCACTGAAAGAGTCGTAAAGGCCGGCGAGAGCTTCTTCAAGGGCTGGAGCGCGGTCCGCCAGTGCGGTCCAGGCTTCCTTTTTCGCTCCCACGGAGATACCTGAACACGCGATGTTCAACTCCGGCAACTCTCGGTACCCTTCAGCACCCGGATAAGTCCACGCGGCCATCGCCAGGGAGAAGGCGGCTATCTCGACACAACGGCGGTCAAGTTCCAGGCCGTGGATGTTGTCGCGCAACACCGCGTCTACGGCTTCGCGTGCGGTAAGCCCCTCAGTCGCTATACGCATCGGGACAAGCATCCGGAAGGCCGCAACCAGGAAATGGCCGGAACCGCAACAGGGGTCAAGCAACCTGAAGTCAGCAAGGCTTTCGGGCCACCGCCCGAATTTACCGGCGGCGGGTGTCCAAAGGAAGTCCCCGTCCCGCACGAAACGCAGGTAGTCCAGGGGGACACCCGGCAAAGCCGCCCCTCGCCGCAACTCAGCCTCGTCAAGCGCCTCCGCCAGGACGGTCGCCTGCAGCCTACGTGCGGCCCACCATGCGCCCAAGGAATTGTCCAACAGGAACGAAACCATGAACTCTTCCGTGAAGAGCTGCGTCACCGCCGGGAGTTCCCTCTCGCCTATCTTGACTTCGGAGGCGTTGATCTCCGCCTTCCGGGAAGACTGCCAGTATTGTGCGCACCAACCCCAAGCGTCCGAAGCCGCGTAGGTCTCAGGGGGAAGAGAAATTATCAGCGTCTCAAGATCTTGACTGTATTCCGAAGGGAAAACAATATCGAATACGGGAGAGTCGACCCGGAAAATCTTAGGCAACATCCGCGCGGCGAACCTCGCGGCGAGCTCCCATCCGTCGGCCGCGCCCTCCCCGGCGGCTAGGTCGGCGCAATCCCCCAGCGTTACAGGGACCGGGCCGGACGGGCCGGGGTACATGAGCATGCCGCTTTCGGCTAGGAAGCGGGCGAACAGCATGCGGTGCCAGTGCTCATAGGCGGACTCTTCCACAAGGCGGTCCATCGTCCCGGACTCGCCGTCCTTCAGGGCGTCGCCCAGTTGCCGCCCGTGGACTATCAGCCGTTGCCTGAGCCTGCTGTGTTTTTCGGAAAGATAGGTCGGCGTGTACGCCTCCTCAACGCCCAGGTAGACCAGGACGGACTTGGCCCCCGCCTCGGCTTTGTCGCGGGCTTTGGCGACGGCGGACTCGAGTTTGTTCCTGTGGTATTTATTCAGAGGCGGCACGGGTTCTGGCTCCTGACAGTGGCGTATACGGGTTGAAGGGGCTCTAAGAATCTTTTTACCACAGGACTTGACCGGGGTCAAAATGACCGGGCCGGAATCGTCTGGGGGGTGGACCTTTCCCGAGACTGTATACTGAAGGCTACCCGTAACCGTTCACGGGATAATTGATACAAGATCAAAGCCGATTTTCAAAAAACTCTAAATCTGGATGGCTCATCACAAGTCAATATACTTATCCCTACCATGGACCATTTGACAGGAACCAGGCTTCATGATCAGGCTTCATGATTCCCTTTTGATAGTGTCCTGGCCCTGAATCAGTCTCCCGGCTCAACCAAGCGAGGGAGTTCACCGTCATGCCCCCTGATCCTCAGTCAGAACGAATCCTTTCCAGTCCCTGACGCTGGCCGCCCCGGATACGGATTCTTCACGTGGCTTCAGATTATGAGATTTCGCGCCTTGTCAAAGGACAGGGATCTCCCTATGGCTCCCAGAAAAGGCCTTTTCCGGTAGCCCTTGTCAGCTCGAGGTCCGTCCGGAAGGCTCCTTAGGCCTTCCGTCCGAGAGCTTCCGCCCTGGCTTCAGAACCCCCCTTCCGGCCGGCCTTCGCTTTTGCGTGGCGGGCAATACTCGGGAGGGGCTGTCGGGCTGCTTCCTGAGAAGTTGCGAGGCCCCGTCCTGGGGCAGCCTCAGAATTCCCCGTGGCGGACCCTGAGGCTTCCGAGAGGGTTGCCGGTGGGACCTCTCGGCGGGGCGAGCGCGGACGGAAGCCCTGGACTTCTTGTAGGCGGCCGCAGGATGCTTCCCGCCGGAAGCGGGATAGACGGCAACGTCCTCCGCGGAACGCATTTCTGGCCTTTGGCCCTTCCCTGGAACAGGAGATGGTTTCCGCCTCGCTCTATTCGCTTTGGTTTCTGAACTCCCTGCGCTGGGCCGGGGCCGTAGCCCTTTTCCGACCGCGGGACTGGACCTGCGGCGAGGCCCTGCGGCCCGGTTTTCCGGTCACCGCCTCCTGGACGGGACCCGGGCGGGCGTGTTTCCAGTCGACGGCCGCCCGGGCCGGGCTCCCCGGCCCCCCCTATCCAGCGGGGTTATCCGTTCACAGGGTAGAAGGACCCTTTTCCCCCGGCCTGCGGGCACCCTTCCCCCTTGGCCAGCCTCCCTTCGCGCATGGACCGCCTACGCTCGCACCAGGACCGCCTCCCGTCTGTCCCAAGAAAACCTCCCCAGCCTCACGGTCAGCCCTCTAGCCTTACTGATGATCGACTCGAGCCTGACGCAGGACCGCCCCCCTTTAACCCGTGAACGGATACGGCGGGCGTAAAGCTTGCTTCACGCATTCAAGAGTGAAGCCGGGTGTAAAGTATACTTCACAGGTTTTTGCACAGACATCAAGACCGGCAAAGTCCTGCTTCTAAGCCACTCAAGCCAGAATACCAACACAAAGGTGTTGTTGCAGGGGCGTTCGGCTAAGCGTGACATCTTGTGTCTTCTTTCCGCCCGAACCATAGCATCTTCCCCCTTAACCGGTTGCCCCGAAATTGCCTATGTTGTGCACAAAAACTACTTATGCATAAACATAATTAAGCTTGCTTGTTCTCAAGCTTTCTATTACTATTGCACAATAGTTGTTAAGCCGATTTGATAGTGCTAATATACTCGCGATTCGTGAGGGCGTTGTCAACGGGGGCGGCCTTTCGAGCCCCTCTACAGGGCCTCGAAAGGCTACGCCGCGCTTTGCTTCCGCGCCCGGCAAGGTAACCGCCCGGTGAAACTCCGGGACGGTGCCCCGGTGTCGGCTTCCAACCCTTTTCCGAGCGAGAATCCATGAGACTTGCCCGCTTCACCCGTATGTTCCACGGCAGCCCAGTTTCCCTGGACGCGGTTGCGTCCTCTCCCATCCAGGCTGAGGCCCAGCGCGAGAGGTACGCCCAGGCGAGATGACGGACAACCAACTCAAGCTTGCCAAACTAGGCTTTGGCTTCAAGAGCGGCGGGGTCCATACCGCCCGCACCATGATGTTCGAGGAGTTGGAGTCCCTGCTGGAGGCCGTAAGCGATCCAGCGGCCCCGAGATCTGAGTACCGCGAGGCGGCGGTAGGCCAAAACTGCCTTGCCAAGAAGACCGACAGCAACCGGAAGCTCACGTACTCGAATCTGGCGAGCCTCTATTCCCTCGAGCCCTCCAACGTCCTTTTCCGGGCACTCAGGTATTTCTGGA
>JAIRZX010000154.1 GCA_031267005.1 Deltaproteobacteria bacterium | reverse complement strand
GGGCTCTTCAGGAAGATAACGAGAGTATCAAAGTGGCTTGGAAGGGGTTTCCGAAGTATCAGGTGGCTCGGAAGGGGTTTCCGGAAGTATCAAGTGGATTGGAAGGAGTTTCCGAAAGTATCAGGGGGATTGGAAGGATTATCCGGGAGTATCTGGGAGTTTCCGGGGAATTGGGTGGGGCTTCCGGGAGTTTCAGGGTAATTGAGGGCGCTGCCGGTATTCTAAAGGGAATTTTAGGGAGTTGCCGGGAGATTTTAAGGATATCTTGTGGGAAGCATGGAGCCCCGGGGGATTCCGGTGACTCGCGTGGACATACCGGGATTTACGTGTGCTGCCGGGGCGCTTCGGGAGGGTTAACAGGGAAAAGGCGCCATGGCGAAGCGGCGGGACGGAGCCTTGCGAAAGACCACCCTGCGTTCGAAAGTATATTCCGTCAGGCCTGGAGTTTGAAGGCGGGAACTGCCGGGCCGCGACGGCATGGAGGCTGGGCATAAAGGCAGGGTAGACAGGGGGGTGGGGAACCGGACGGCTTCAGAACAATACGGGAAGCGTCTTCGAGATCCTTAATCTCGGTCGAAACCGGGTCATTTCGGGCAAGCCTGCGGGACAGGCATGGGAAAGGGCTCTGGGAGGGAAAAATTAATTAGCCTTATTATGCATCAACATGATAGATATTAAGCATCGCTATTATAGATTATGATGAGTAATCGGTTCAGTAATGAATCTTCCCTCACGGGAGCGTTGCGCGGATTCTCCAGCGCGGAGGAGTTCGAAAACGGCGGGGACGCGCGATTTCAGCTGTTGCAGGCGCCGGGCGCGAGCTGGGAGTCGTCAGTTCGGGACCTCGCGGGGAGGCGATGGGAAAAGAAACCGGGGCGGGAGCTTATGGCAGAAGCGTCCTGAAGTCGGCCCGGAAGCTGGCTTTTCCCTTGACATTGATCAAAATGGCCGCTAGATTGTCAAAAAGGTTCAGGCGCAACCCAAGCTAAGGGTTGCATGCTGGCCGGAAGGCATTTTTTTGGAAACACTCCTGCCTCCTCGCTCCCTGGCGGGACATGGGGGCCCAATACGTCTTTAGGATCTGCGGCATCGGCGTTAGGCCCGCCGCTAAAGGTAACGAACTTGATCATGTCTCTCGCTGAGATCCAGGCGCAGCAAATGGCCCCCCCGGCGCTTCTTTTGGAGCCCGGCAGGGACAGGGTCTTTATCTATGGCGGTAGTTCTGGCATGATATTTGCATCTCTCTCTCTCTCTCTCTCTCTCTCTCTTCCTCATTCTTATAACGCTCACTCTCTTGATTCTTCGCTAGTTTCCTCTTCCGGCGGCCTTTTAACCGCTGACAGTTCTGCCCGCGCTTTTCCTTACGGGGAAGAGGCGGGTTTTTTTTGTGCCGTTCGGCAGGACCGGGTACCGGTTCTCGCCCGAGCGGCATTTTTTTTGTCCTGATAGCCGATCCGGATTACCCGGTCACTCGTAGCTACTTTGGTCTTTGGGCGCTTCCGCGGCTTCGGTAAACCGTTGCCGCTCGGTGTCTGCGCCTCTCTTTTTTTTTAGACGCGCGTTCATGTTTTGAGCGCGTGAAGGCTGGACTGCAACCTCCTCGCTCGGCTCGATCTCTCTGCGAGTCTTTAGTTTCTGTAGCTTCCGCTCGGTGCAGCCGATCCGGTTGAAATTGGTTTTAGCATTTTTTCCCCGCCTGTAGCGGCGGAGCTCCCCGATGCCGGTTCACTCCTAATGGATCACCCCGGACGGTTAACGTTCGGGAGATCTGCTTGGCACAGGGAGTTCCCCGCTTCATTAAGGCCGGAGTCCGTCTTGATTAATGACGGCCCCGCTTAAGAATGAGACGGCTCTCTACGTGGTTTTCGGTGAAATCATGCCGTCCCTCTCTTTCATTCCCTGTTCTTCCGCGTAAACGTATCTCTCTTTTCCGAGTCGATTATCAGGTTTTTAGTGATTAGAAAATCTCTCTCCTTACGCAGTCGGCCTCTCTCGGTTGCGTCGGCTATTTTCTCGTCTTTCAGGAATTACGGCTGGGATCCCGCAAGGGGAATGTAATTTTCATGTAGCTCCAGGGTTCGCGAACCTTGGGTTTGCCGGAAAAGACGCCCCGGGACGTTTGGGGGATTTCCAAGCCCTGAAGACCGTTTCAGAAGGCGTTATTCCTGCCCAGGTGCAAGTTCGAATCGGTTGGGTTGGAGCGGGCTGGGCAGCCCTCTCCCTAAAGATAAAAAGCTCGGTCGCAAAGGCCGTCGGCGACTCAAAGCAGCGGCAGAATCGGCCAAAAATACTTTTAGAACAAGGAATAAATTGGAGGTAGACCTTGAAGCGCATACCGCACCCCCTGACGGGTTCCGGAAAGGACTGTAAGCGTATGGGAACATGGTCGTTGGCAGCCTGCGTGTCGCTTGCCGTCGCTTTGGCCGCGTTTCCGGGAACGGCTGCTGCCGTCACGACCACGACCGAGGATCTGTGGGATTTGGACTCAGCCTGGACACTGGGCGTGAACGTCATCAACGAGCCTTCGGCGCTGGGCAACACCATTGTCATCATTATTGATAATGCCGTGCCCCCCTCCGGCAATACGCTTACGTTCGATTCCGTGGACATAGACGGAATGAGCGTGGCCGCTGGAGGTTCGTTTTCCGGACCGTCCAACAACAACATCTTGAAAATTGACCTCGCCGCCGGAAGCGAGACGGGCTCAAGTACGATAGGGAAATACGCGGTAGGCGGTGTCTCTGGCGGAACCCCGACAATAGTTGCAACAGCCACCGGAAACCATGTTGATATACTTGCTACTGCCAACGGGTACCAGTTGACCGAGGGAATAATAGGCGGAATGGCCAATCCTGACCCGACAGGAAGGGCGTTGGTCCAAAACAACGTAGTAACCTTCATGGAAGGTAGCGTGATGGGGTCCGGCACCGTCGAAAGGATTATGGGCGGGCTCATTACGGGAGGAGGAACCCTCGCCGCGGTCGGGGATGCGAACGGCAACGAGGTAGTCTTCGAGAACGACTCGAGTGCAAGCGTTAGTCACCTTATCGGTGCCCACGTGGACGGTGCGGCATCGGCCGCGAACGTGGTCGCGATCTCCGTTACCAGCAACAAGGTGACTGTGAATGGCGTGGATGGAACTCTCGATGTAACGGATTCCGTTTACGGCGCGTACGTCGACAAAGGGACAGCGGCAACGGCGGGAGCTATCCTGCTCCAGGGGAACTCGGTTACTCTCTATAGGGGCGAAGTCGCAAGCCACGTCGTCGGAGCTTACGCGGGGGAACTGATCGGAGCTACCTTTAGCGGCAACTCCGTAACACTTTACGGCACTACATTAACCACGCATATCTTAGATGACGTGATGGGCGCGGGAACCAGGGATAACGCTACGTCTATCGGCCACACAGCCACCGGAAACTTTGCAGACATCTCCGGCGGAAAGATGGACGCCAACGTTTACGGAGCCAAGTTGCAGGGAGGCACGGCGAATTCCAACTACGTGACGTTGAAAGGCGGCGAGATCGCTAACGACGTAATCGGAGGCTATATTGTAGCCGGAACCGGGACCGCAACGGGCAACCACGTTACCGTGAACACTGCGGCTTCTGAAGTGAAGGCTGGTAGTCTCTACGGAGCGTCTACCGATAACGGGGCGGTTACTGGCAACTGGGTCGACGTGAGCGTCAGCGGCGGCCATGACCTGGCCTTGTTAGAAAATATCGAAGGAGCCGTAGTTGAAGGAGCAACCGGGGCCAAGGCTACCGGCAACAATGTCATTATCAATATCGCCGAAGGAAAGTTGGCAAACGACGGTTCCTCCTCAGATGGTCTTATCCTGGGAGCGAGGGTAGCATCTGACGGCGACGTCCAGGACAACTTCGTAAGAATAAATATTACCAATGCCAACGGCGAGATGGACTTTAACGGAGACATCGTGGGAGCGTCCGTCAACGGCGACGGTAACGCCTTATACAGCGCCAACGTGGCAGCCGTTTATATCAACGTCGGAAGCGGCACGTTGTCGGTTACAGACGACAACACCACAGATTTCGGTAATATTATCGGAGCCATGGTCGACGGGAATGGAAGCTCCACCGGCGCTGGCGTCGTCCTGAGGGTGGGTAGCGGAACGCTAAGCGTCGAGACCGATACCTTTGCGGCGATGCTCGACGGGACGGGAGCGGCTACCGGCAACTATATCGATCTTGAAATTGGCGATAACGGCACGTTTGGCAATGGCGGCGATTTACATGCCGCTAACTTGGGAAACTCTTCTAACACAGGAATAGCAAAAGACAACAGCGTCAGGATCAAGGTTGGCGGCGGCACTGGCGCGGTTGCTTTGGGAACTCAAGTCCAGGGCGCATCCGTTGCGGGTTCCGGCAACGCGGAAGGGAACAGCGTAACGATTTTCTGCGCCGATCTCGCAGATTGCAAGATGGCAACGGCAGGAGGCGTCACAGGCGGGCGCACTACTGGCGGAACTGCTATCAAGAACGAGGTCAGGTTACTCGGAGGGGTGATCGTATCCGCGGACGTCGCTGGCGGCGGATCCCAGAACGGTTCGGCACAGGACAACTCTATCTGGGTTTCAGGGAACACTCAACTGAGCGGCAACGTCAGCGGCGCCTATGCCGGGACGAGCGCAACCACCAACCACGTTTACATCGAAAATTTGACGACTGCCACGTCAGCCGACATACGCGGCGGATTTTCCTTGGCGGGAACCGGCGGAAGCGCAAACCAGAACTCAGTATTTATACGGAACAGCAAGATATCAGGCAATGTCTACGGTGGAGCCGCTACTGATACATCTGGCGGAACAACCACCGGAAACACCGTGACGCTAAGCGGGGATCTTGATCTCACCGGCGCCGCATCATCCGCTCTCGCAGGAGGAAACGTGACGGGAGCAAACGGCTTTACAGGCAACACGCTCGTCCTGGACAACGTGAAACAGACAGGCGGATTCCAAACGGCCTCGGCTTTCGAAAATTACGACATAACCGTCTCTATCGAGCGGGCTCTTGAGGCTGTAACTGATCCCACAAACTCGCCTATCGTCCCCGCCGGCACCACGACTTTCGGCCAAGGGACAACCCATTCGAAAGCGAAAGTCACCATTACGGGGGGCCCGACACGCCTCCAAACCGGCGACGTGCTCTCGTTCGGGGGTACCTCCGCCAATACAACGGACCTTGACATCACTGAAATGTGCCAGCAACTGACGTGTTATGTAGTGAGCGACGTCACGAACGGCATCCAGATCGACGGCATCACGCTCGTGGACGAGGCCAAGGCGCTCTCCGAACTCCCGCTGGCGGACATCTCTTTCGTGAACCGCGGTAGCGATCTCATCGCCAGCCAGGCTATCCCGACGGCGCTTGCCAGCGTCGCTGGAAACGTCGGAGTGGCCGCCTTCGCCGCAATAGGCTACGGCTGGTCCCGCACCGAGACCGGTTCCCACATTGACGTGCAGGGGATGAGCGGGGACGTCGGCCTCGCCGTCGGCACCGAGACCTCGGCAGGGCCGTTCGTAGCGGGCGCCTTCGTCGAATTCGGCGACGGCTCGTTCGACTCCTACAACACCTTCTCCAGGGTCGCAAACTTCCAAGGGGAGGGCGATCTCTCCTACTTCGGCGGCGGCGTGTTCGCGAGGCTGGACGTGGGCCAGAGGGACGCGAGCCGTCCCTACTTCGAGGCGTCCCTCCGTTTCGGGAAGACCAACGCAGAGTTCAAGACCCGCGACTTCTCCTTCGCGGCCGGACGGGAACTGAGCTACGACCTAGACGCCAAGTATTGGGGTTTCCATGCCGGGGCGGGCTACATAATCGACTTCAGCTCCTTTAACGGATCCCTCGATCTCTCCGCCAAGTACTTCCACACGCACCGCGACGGCGACGAGTTCAGGGTTAACGGCGACCCGGCCACCCTGAGCTCGGTCACCTCCTCCAGGGTCCAGGTCGGCGGCAGGCTCACCGGCGGCTTGACCGAGACCATAAAGGGCTATTTCGGGCTCTACTTCGAGCACGAGTTCAACGGCGATTCCCACGTGACCTACCTCGGCACGAACCTCCCCGAGGTTACCCTCGGCGGTTCTTCCGGGATAGGCGAGCTCGGGCTCATCGTGAACGCCCCCGGAAGCCCCCTGGAGGTCCAGATGGGCGTCCAGGGCTCTGCCGGGCGCCGCGACAGCATCTCCGCCAACCTGAGCATCAGGTATACATTCTAATCCAGCGTTTCGTCTGAATGCCGGGCCCGAAAGGGCGCGGCGGCTTCAAGCGGCCCCGGAGGGAACTGTTTCCTCTCCGGGGCCGCTTTTCTGTGGGGAGAGGTTCGGAGTTTCCCGCCCCCGACCCTGTCCCCTATGCCTTCGCCCGGGCCTTCCCCCGGCCCTTCCTCGCCGTCGCCATTAGGCAGGGGCGGCGAGATTAAATAACCAAGCAGGAAGCGCGGGAGGCCTAACCGGCATCTTCGCGGCACTCTCCCTGGCCGTAGCGAGCATTCAACCGCTTCTCTGGCGGAATATCATGTTGATGCAGTCGATGGCGTCGTTGATGGCGCTGAAGTTATTGTCGCCCCTTCTTTCAAACCCGTCCATCCTCCGCCTTCGGTAACTGCGCCTGTCCTCAGCTTCTTTCGGCTTCCTTCGTCCGCCGCGTCCGTCCTCAGCTTCTTTCGGCTTCCCCAGGCCGTCGCGTCGGTCGCTCCCCGCTCTGAGCCCCCGCCAGCTGCGTAAGGCCCCGCCCTGCAGCCGCCAGTCGGGCAGTTCGGTGGAGGGTCAGGACTTTGGCACGGTACCAGTTTCCCGTGACGGCGGCGGCCGACTTGCCTTCCGAGTTGAAGCTGAGCGTCAGCGAACGCCTGGGAAGCGCTGTGGCCCCAGTCCGGTCGCGTGGGGGCCAGCGCGGCGGCCTCGGCCCGGTCCAGGAGCTTGCCTCTGGGCGGGAAGCTCCCCCCCCGCCGGGCTGGTGAGGCCGATGTCCCCGAGCTTGAGCTCCCCCTTGAGCATGGGTCCGCCCCTCCATGAAGTGCCACGGCTTGTAGGCATAGGACCCCAAGGCGACGGTAAGGTCCGCCTCCGGAGCCGGGCCCAAGGACTTGCCGTCGGGCCTAGAGACCCCGGATTGGAGATCGACCGAGAGCACCCTCAGATCCTTTGGCTTCCGGGGGATCGAGCCGAGCGCCCTCGCGTCCTGCCCCGCCAGCGTCCTCGCGAGCCCTGTGCCGAAGGCGGCGTCCGCCACAAGGTCGTAAGCCCCCCAGTCGGGGAGGGGGCAGGCGTCGGGGGAGATCCAGGCGGCTTTAATCCCCATGGCCTCCATGGCCCTGGAGTTCACGCCCGCTTCCCCCTGGGGCTCCGCGTCGGGGTCCGGGAGAGAGAAGGCTGTGACCTCGTGCCCCATGGAGCCCAAGATCCTGGCTACGGCCCAGCCGCCCCAGCCATTCCGCCCGTAACCACCCAAGACGGCCGCCCGTTGCTACTTGCCGCCAGATCGGGCCACAGGGCCGCGGCGATTGCGACAATCGAGCGGGCGGCGTTCTCCGTCAAGACGATGCCGGGAACGCCATCCTCCCGCTCATGGAGCGTTCTGCTTGAGGTGGATGCTGGCTTTTCGCATGGGAATCAAGAATTGATTAAAAACCAGGAATGCTTTAAAAATATAAAGGGCAAAATTCGAGCTTCAACTATTTGGAAGGCCCAAAGCCAGAATGCGAGCCAAATGATCCAGAATTTACCTGTTCTTCCCCTAGGGATTGCGTACTTTGAAAACCTTAGGGAAAAACAGGCAGTCTACGTTGACAAGACGAAATATATAACGGACCTTGAAACAGCAGGTCAGTTCGTCTTTTGCGCCCGTCCCCGCCGTTTCGGCAAGTCCCTTACTGTGACTACGCTCGACGCTTTCTTCTCGGGGCGCAAAGATCTTTTCCGGGGCCTCGCGGCAGAAAAAGATATGTGCTCTCCTAACTTTGTAGCCTGCCCCGTCGTCAGGCTGGACATGTCCGCTGTGGCTGGCAGCGACAGCGCTGAAATTTTGCAAAACAGAATCATGAGGCGTCTTGGAATAATAGCTAAGCGGCATCAAGTACCCTTGCGTGGCGTAAATAGCGCCGATGCCTTTTCTTGTCTTATTCAGGACGTCCATGAGGCGAGCGGCCAAAAGGCGGTCCTCCTCTTGGATGAGTACGACGCCCCCGTCATAAACATTATAGGCAGGAATAAACGTGCACGTGATAAGAATCTGCTTGTGGATACGCGGATCGTCATGCAAGATTTTTATACTCAGATAAAAGTCGAAGAAGAGCACATCAAGTTCGCCTTCATTACCGGAGTCACTAAATTTTCCAAGACGGGAGTATTTTCCAGACTCAACAACCTACGAGACATTTCCCTTTTTCCACATTTCAGCACTTTCATGGGCTACACCCATGAAGAAGTTAAGACGAATTTCGCTTCTTTCTTAACCAGTACCGCCCTTGAGCTTAAGATGAGTGAAGAAGGGCTTTTAAATAAACTCAAGGAATATTACGACGGGTTTTCCTTTGACGGAGAAAACGAGGTGTACAATCCTTTTTCCGTCATATCTTTTTTCGCGGAGAAAAAGTTCGGACACTTCTGGATGGAATCAGGATCTAACACCTTCGTCAGGAAATTCCTGCGGGATAATCAGCTTGCGGTTGACCAGTTCCAGGGCAAAGAAATTAACTACAGTCAAGCTAGAGCTCCTGGGGAAATTGGCGCCACTTCGCCGGAAGGATTCCTTTACCAATCGGGCTACTTGACCCTCCGATCCAAAAATGACGGAGCGTATTTCTTGGATTATCCCAACAGGGAGGTACGCGAGGCGATTTCAGCGCTGTTTATGGAAAATTTAACCTCCGAGTGGGAGGACATTGGTAAATCCGGTCGGGAACTGGGCGCTCGACTGGCATCCGGCGATATAACTGGCATGGTAACAGCAATAATTCAGCTTTTTGCCGCTATTCATTACCGTGACCGCTTGGACGCCAACAGAGTTCCGCTGGTCAGGATACTTAAGAAAATATTGCGCAAGATACCCGGCGCGGATCGCCTTGAACCGTCGGACGAGGGCAAGGCGGCGGCGCTGGCGGAGAAGCTCCAAAAGGAAAAGGGCGAGAAATACTACCGTTCCTTGTTGCAAAGTTTCTTGTGGATGGCCGGGGCTAAAGCAACCCCCGAGAAACCGGAGAACCGAGGCCGTCTTGATTTTGAGGTTGTCTGCGGTTCCGTGACGTACGTTATGGAACTGAAAATCGCGAAAAACGCCAAAGGTGCGGCCAGGGCGGCCAGAGCCGGAATGGACCAGATTCACCGGAGGGGTTACGGAGATGCCTCGGAAACGCCCGTCCTGGTGTCGCTTGCCATCGGCAAGGAGGAGAGGAATATCGTGGGCGGCCTCTCCAAGAGGAACGGGCGCGAGACGGCCTTAAGGGTTGAGGCCGGGACATGCGTGTCCCCCCCGCCCTCCCCCGGGGACTGCTCGGGGTAGGCAAGCGCCATTCCGGAAGGACGCGCCGTTGCCGCTGGCGTCATTTGGACGCCGCCGGGCCCGTTTCCTGCGGGCGGCCCGGCGCCACTCGCGGCGGCTGAGGGAAAAGCGAAGCTCCGGGGCTTGGCGTCCGGGGGATGGAGCGGCACTCTCCCTGGCCGTCGCGAGCATTCAAGCGCTTCTCTGGCCGAACATCATGCTGATGCAGTGGATGGCGGCGGTGATAGCGCTGAAGTTATTGAGGCCCCCTCCTCCGAATCAGTCCATCCTCCGCCTTCTTGCACTGCGCCCGTCCTCCGGTTGTTTCGACGTCCCCCGTCCGCCGCAGTCCCCCGTCCGCCGCGCCGATCGTTGCCTGCTCTTAGCTCCCGCCAGCGGCGTAAGGCCCCGCCCTGCAGCCGCCAGTCGGGCAGTTCGGTGGGGGGGGGGCAGGAAGTTGGCGCGGTACCAGTTTCCCATGACTGCGACGGCCGATCTGCCGCCCGAGTTGGAGCTGAGCGTCAGCGAGCGCTTGAACAGCGCTTCGCCCGCCCGGAAATCGTCCCGGCGGATCGCTGTAGCTCCTTTCCCGGCGAGGGCCAGAGACAGCAAGTCGGAATCGGGCGGCGAGTCCGGGACGTGGTCCTTGCGGGGGGGGGCCCAATCCAGGAGATTCGCGATCATCCCGCTGATCTTTCCGGCGCCTTCAAGGCCGCCGGTCCAGTAGAGGGCCTTGGCGAGCATGGCCGAGGCTTCCAAGGCTTTCCGGGAGGACTCCCGAGGATGCGGGAGAAGAGCACAGCTGAACTCGCGAGAATCCGGGCGGTCATTCCGGCGTCCCGTTCTCTTATAACGGAGCGGCCTATTCTGTACACCGGCTCGGCTTCAAACATGCCGAAGCGGGCCCCCCTGCCCTGCCTTGGACGGCATCAAGGGTGAGGGCCCTGAAGGGGCAAGCCCCGCCGTGTCCCCGTCGGTGAGAAGGACGTACCCAGTTCGGGCCAGCGGGGCGGCGGTCTCCGGGTGACGCGTTCCAAGGGCGCGCCTGCGCGTGGCGGGCGCCAACCTGTGCAGGTCGATCACGTCGAGGAAGCCGCTGGCCATCATGATCCATTCTCCCCAGGTCGAACGCCCCCCGGCGAGTTCCGTTTGAGGCAGACCCGCCTTTGGCGACTCTAAGGTCAAGGAGCCAGCCCGTAAGGTCAAGGAGCCAGCCCGCACGAGCATTTCGTTCGACGTCTCGTGCGGCGCGAAGAAGGTTCCCGGGGCCGTGCCCTTGGACTTGTCGGAGACCGGGGCGAAGGCGGCCCAGGTCGCCCCGAGCCCGGCACGGAGCCGGGATGCCTCGTCCGCGACGCCTACGGAGGGCGTCGTTTTCCAGGCGGAGAAAGAGGGAACGCGCGGCCAGGAGACCGTCCCGTGCGTCGGGCGGAAACTCCATGGGGGGATGGCGCCGTGGCCGGGCATCCCTTCGGGTATGCGGGCAGCCGTTCCGCCGTAGCCATGGAATCGCTGTGGGGGGGGGCAGCCGCTCCGTCCAGGCCTCCCAGCGTCTCCTTAACGAGGAACATTGCCTCCATCACCACCACCACCACCACCTCCTCTTCCACCTCCTCCTCCACCACCACCACCTCCACCTCCTCCTCCTCCTCCTCCTCCTCCTCCGCCGCCGCCGCCGCCGACTCCGACTCCGACTCCGCCGCCCCCACCCGTCCGCCCGAGTCCCAGAGTTCGGCGTCCAGAAGCGACCGGAGCGCAAGCGCCTCCCGGGACCATCTCGCCGACCCGTCGGGGCCTTCCGCGGCGGCCTGCCGGCCCCTGAACTCCGCCTGGGCGTGGTATGGGTCCCAGCCCGCCTGGCCCGTGCGTTCAGGGCAGAAAGCCTCAGCGAGGGATCGGAGTGGAGCGGAGGCGGGGCGTCCCCGAGCCCCGAGGCCGGGCGGAGTCACGGGAGCCGGCCGAGGGGCTACCGGGCGAAGGCCAGCTCGGCGGGCGGGGCGGCCCTTCCGGTCCCCTCCAAGCCCTCCAACGCCCCGGCGGCGACGGAAGCGGCGGCGTTGAGGCAGAATTCCCTCCTGCAAGTCGTTAAGGCCGCAGGTTCGTCGGCGTGGTGATCGAGCGTCAGTGAGTGGCGCGCGAGGGCCCCTCAGGCCTGAAGGCCGCGAGGGCAGGGGGGGCACCGGGGCCGAGGAGCAGGAGGGCGGTGTCGCGCATCCCGACCCAGGCATGGGCGGCGTCGAGCCTCCTTCCCTCCGCGAGGGCCCGTAGAGCGTCACGGCGCACTGTTTCCTGGATTTCCCCCGTATCGGGATAGGCCCATTCCGTCAGGCTGCCCGAGTGGCTACGGCGGGCGGCTACCGATTTGCCGTGCTTCATTTTCCCTGGGACGGGCCCGGTTCTCACGGCGATTTTCGCGGAACTGCCTTAATTCGGGGTCGGGGGCTGAGCGTTCTTTGCGGAGTCGGATTTCTTGATGCCGGGCATTTTCGGGGCGGACTGGGCCGTCCCGGACGCCGCGAGGGAGACGGCCAGTGCGGCCAGGTACGCCAGTGCGGCCAGGGCAACCATCTCCAGGACGGGCGGAAGCGGGAGAAGCAAGGGGGATCCTCGAGGGAAGGCCGCCACGCTTCGTCGCGGCGGACGGCACGGAGTTTGCAGACTGCAATCGGCCCCCCGGCCCGGGATGGCGCGGGGGGAGGGGGCTCCAGCCCACCTCCAAGGCCATCCGAGAAAATTGGGAATAGCCCTCTGTCGCCAGGCATTGGAATGGACGGCCAAGGGGACGCCAGACGCAACCAGTGAACCTGCAGGGTCTTTTGCCTATTTCTGCTCAGGCGCCGTATCGGAATCCGCGAAACCAGGAACGGTGTATTCTGGTTGCTCAGAATTCACGAGCTCTGTAACGGTCTTGGCATTGCAATCAACGTTGTAAAACCGGAACAGGCAATTATTCGGGCCGTGTATGGCGACGGCGCAGGCCCTGGTCTCGCCTTCCAAGTAGAAAGCGCGGAGATAGTTTCTCGTGAATATCTGGCGGGAGGCATCGGCGACGCCTCTTTCCAGGCTGTCCTTCACGTGTTCAGGCAACTCGGAGAATACCTGTACCGTATGCCCGGATGCTGGCGGCGCCAGAATTTTCTGGACAGGGTCATTTTTTGAAGGTCTGTGGTATTTAATCTCGACTACTTCATTGAATTGCGATGGCGATAGATAGACTATGTCGGCTCTTCCGCTCCCAACGTACTGTTCAAGCCGTGCGCGCCATCCTTTAGAGTTCAGGAGGAAAAAAAGCAGTACTTGATAAGTGTATTCGTCAGGTCTGTGGAGGAACTGAACTGATTGATCTAGGAATGACGTAAAGATCCTGGAACATTCATCGCTGTCTGAAGCATCGAAAGCATCGACGAAACCTGAAAATTTTTGGTTGATGGATCCGTCGAGACCGGGGAAAGGGGAATTCAGTTTGACGAAGTCCTTGGATATCGCGTAGGCAATCTCGTTGTTAGGGCATTTCAGTTTGTAGGTTTCAATATTTTTTGTTCTTTGAATAGAGTCTATGGTGACGTATCCGGTCTGGAAAAGGAAAGATTCGACATTCGTGTCATTGAATCCGTCAATTTCTTCTAGGTTGCTGGTTCTGAGGTTGTTGGAAATTAAATCTATAAAAGTGTCAGGCTTGTGTTTAAATTTATATGAAGCTATAGAAGTGCCGGAATTATACCAATAATGATTGAATGTCTTATGTTTCAAATATTTTATGATTGAATAAGGATTGTAAACTTTTTTTATCCCATCCCACGAGTAGCCGTCGTACCAGTATTCAAGCAGATCCATAAAATTGACTGCTGTCGAACCAGAGTTTAAGTATCCTGTTTTCTGCATTTCAGCCAGGGCGGAGAGGATGTGGGGGTAAAAATTATTTTTGACCTCATCATCAGTGAAACCGCAAATGGTAGAGAAATGCGGGTCCAGGGATATATCTTCGGCATTGTTCATGCCCGAAAAAATGGAAAGTCCTGAGAATTTGGTGATGCCGGTTATGAAGGTGAATCGCAACATATTGCGAAATGCTTTTATGGTACTGTAGAAGTTGCGAAGTATAATACGGAGTTCTTCGTCTTTTGTGGGATCGTCGACACTGTCAAGAAGGGGGAAGTCGTATTCGTCAATAAGAAGAACGACGTTTGAAGGCTGCGGTTCGCTTCCGTCAGTGATGTTTGCCAAATGGGAGGCAGGGTAGGAACGCGATAAATATGAAATAACACTACAAAGATCTTTAAAAAAACTTTCTGCAATCATCCTGTTGGTACCGGACCCAGTCGATATTTTATTGATTTTTCATTCGTATGGGCCCAATAGGAGTCAGTCGAACTTCTTA
>JAIRZX010000132.1 GCA_031267005.1 Deltaproteobacteria bacterium | reverse complement strand
CCCTGCCGGGCACGGTTCCGGGGGGCGGGGCGCCTGCCGGGGGGGGCCCTTCGACGCGCCCTCGGCCGGACAGGGCGGCGTGAGCGGGACTTACGCCGCCGGAGGGGGGCGCGCGCCGGGCGGCGGGAGGCTGTCCCCGAGCGCGGGCAACGAGGACGGCGGCCGAACTGGCTCTCCGGGCCGCGGGAGCGGATCCGACCCCCTCCGGCCCGTAACCGTCGAGGCCGAGCGCCCCGACTGGGAAAGGACGCTGTCCCCGGGCACCGTTTCGGTGGTGGTGCCCGACGACTTCTCCGGCGAGCAGAAGACCCTGGCCGACCTCCTCGAGAAGGTGCCGGGGCTTTTCATAAGCAAGATACTCGGGGGAGGCCAGTATTCGACGGTATCAGTCCGCGGGAGCACGGCCGCCCAGGTTGCCGTCTATATCGACGGCGTCCCGCAGAAGAAGGGCGGCGACGCGGCGGTGGACCTTTCCACGATCCCGTTGCTCAACGTCGCCCGCGTCGAGGTCTACCGCAGCTACGTTCCCGTGCGCTTCGACGGGGCCCCCATAGGGGGAGTCATAAACGTGGTCACCAAGCGCCCCGACGATGCCCAGACAAGGATCCTTTTAGGGACGCGGTCGCTTGGCGGCTACAACGGGGAACTGACGTTCGCCGCCCCCCTGGGCCCCGGCAGCCTCCTGGTGGGGGCCGCACACGACCGCAGCGACGGCGACTTCAAGTATCGCGCCCCTGGGTGGGGCCCTGACGGTAGTTTCATAGCACCGGGAACTCCCCGGTACAGACGGCGAATGAATAACGGGTTCCGGAAAACCGATTTGATGGCGAAGTGGCAGAACGAAAACTGGTTCGCCAAGGTGGCATGGAAGGATCACGATATCCAGCTGGCAGCTGGTATAGATCATATGCTGAATGACACAGTTGATCTGCCAAATGAGATCATCAACCTGCTTAACCCTAGCTGGAGCCCGTTTTTAAAAAGGGCGCAGCGCACCGTCCAACGCGACTTCTCGCTTGGCCGCCGCCAGACTTGGGGAAATCTGGATTGGGGCATCCGGATCGATTACGCGACGCAGAACAAGCGGTTCCACGTCATTGAGGGATGGCTGACGCCGTTTCCGGGTGCGTTCTGGTCCAGTTACGACTCTAGGCGCTGGGGTTTGACCCTGGACGCCAGCTACAAGCTGGGTAGCCGGAACCTTATAGAGTTCCATGGAGATTTTTCCAAAGAGACCCTGAAAACCAACGGAAGCGATTGGGAAAAGCCCGTCGGCTACTCTTCGGAATTTATGCTGACCGGATACAAGCAGAAAATCTGGCACCTCCAGATCCAGGACACCATAAACCTGAGCGAGTCCGGCGACTTCCAGCTCACCCTGAACCTGCGCTACGACAAGATGTCCGGCGACACCGCGAAAGGCAAGAAGCTCGACGGCAACATGGGCTGGATCGACACCTGGGGCGCCGCCCTCAAGAAGGATTTCGGTAATTTTCTAACGCTCCGGGCAAGTTACGGCACCTTCAACCGTTTCCCCAACTTCTACGAGATGTTCGGGGACGGCGGATACATCTACCCGTCAGTCCTGCAGGATAAAAACCAAGACCGCGTCGGCCGCGAGTACGGCCAGCAGTTCGACGCCGGAGTCGATCTGCGCGGGACCCTCTTCGGGGTGAAAGCCCGGGCCACCGCGAACTATTTCAACCGCCTCGTCCACGACGGCATCATGCTTATCGCGAGAAGGGACATCGCCAAGTACGTGAACAACCAGTCCATGAGGCACGAGGGCCTCGAGTTCGAGGCGCACCTGTCCTACGGGCCACTCGGGCTCGACGTAGCGGCAACACGCCAGAAGTTCAAGGACGCCGGACAGAACAAGGACCGCCAGTACCCTTTCATGGTCCAGCTTCCGGAGCGGATGGTCAACTTGCGCCTGACCTTAGCCCTTTTTGGCGGCAGGGTCGAAGCTTTCGGAGAGTACAACCATACCGGCAAGATAGACTACAAGACCGACATAAACGACAAGCAGGCGCCCCTTTACCTCGACGAGCTGAACATCGTAAACGCCGGGCTGAAATTAAACGTCACGGACAGCCTGAAAGTGACGGTGGGCGGCACGGATCTCACCAACCAGGGCCCCAAACAGGGGTTTCTCGCTTCCCCGGACCGCTCGGCATACAAGTACGCCTTAGCGCCCTACCCTCTCCCCGGGCGCATTCTTTACACGACCGTGGAGCTCAAATTCTGAGAAGGGGCGACAGCCTTCGGTCCGGGGTTATGGCCTGAAGCGTATGCCCCCGCCCGTCCGGCTTACACGCTGTCCGCGAGCGCGTGGCAGGCCAGCTGGCGGAAACATCGGACAATCGATTTCATGCATCACTGGCTGCCGCCCGACCCTTCTCCGGAATCCTGGCGTTTACGCCGAACGCGGAGGGCGGCTCCTGGCGGCCGGCCTAACCACCAGATCTTTGAGGCACCGTTGGTCAGTCATCTGCAGTCGGAATACCGGAGTTGGTTCCGGTTCGAGAATTGCGAAATACTCGCGGAGCCCCCCAGGCTCGACGCGGCGGGCGCTGAAACCGCCTACGATTTCGCAGAAGCCCGCAAGCGCCTGGCGGAGGAATTCGCCGGG
>JAIRZX010000129.1 GCA_031267005.1 Deltaproteobacteria bacterium | reverse complement strand
TTCCCGAAAGTCCCTATGCGTCCGTGCCGGTTTTCGGCGCCCCGGCCCATGAAACGCGGAAGGCCGCAAAGCGCCTGTCCACGGCCCGGCGGCGCGCCTGCCCACGGCCCGGCGGCGCGCATGGCCACGGAGCGGCAGCGCCAGAAAGCGCTTCGTGAAACGCGCGCGGAGGCGCGGCCCGTCGGTCCATGAAAGCCGCGCCATGCGGCCCCGAAGCATGCAACGGCCCCCCGGCGCCGGAATACCTTCCATATTATATATAAAAGGCGCCCGGGGCTGTTTGAGGGGGGCTTTTCGGCCCGAAAGCCCGCCCGCGCGGGAACCCGGACGCCCCCGGGGAAGCGCCTCCCGCCGCCGCCTCCCGCGCTCCGCCGCGGGCGCGGGGCCGCGACCGAGCCCGTCGGCCCGGACGGTTCCGGGCCTTGAGGGGCCGACAGGCAATTATAACTTGAAACCGGCCGCTTGTCCCGAAAGCGAATGGGCTGCGATCGGGGGGGCGCCGTACGGCGGCGCTGGCCCGGGCCCGGTCTTGGGCCTGGGCACGGGGCTCGGGACGGCTCCGGGCCTGGGCACGGGGCTCGGGACGGCTCCGGGGATGGGCACGGGGCTCGGGACGGCTCCGGGGATGGGCACGGGGCTCGGGACGGCGCCGGCGCCCGGGCGGCGGGCCGGGGGACGCCGCAGGAGGGCGGCGCGGCCTATTTGAGGCCCAGGACCGTCACCCCGTCCCAGTTCTCGTCTGGCTCGTGGCGGATGTAGCCCCGGCAGCGGTCGATGAAGATCTGGGTGGGCAGATCGTCCGGGAGGACCCGGTGGGCCCGCTCGAAACGGGCGAGCGCGCCGGGGAAATCCCGGGCCCAGTAGTGCCGGAGCGCCCTCTCGAAAAACCCTATCATCTCCTGGCCCCCCTCGCGCAGCTCGCCCTGGCGGGCCATGACCTCGTAGATGTTGATGCTCTTCTTGCGGCCCACGACCCGCACCCGGTCGAGGGGCCGGAAAACCACCTTCCCGGCGGCCTCGCGGGCCACGGCCTCGGAGGCGATGACGCGGGTCTTGAAGAGCTTGTTCACCGACACCAGCCTGGCGGCGAGGTTCACGGAGTCGCCCATGACCGTGTAGGCCATGTGCTTCTGGGCCCCGACGTTCCCGGCGATGACCGAACCCGTGTTTATGCCCATCAAGGCCTTCAGGGTCGGGAGGCCCTGGCCCCGGCGCGTCCGGTTGAGCTCGGCCAGGGCCGCCTGCTGGGCCAGCGCGGACAGGCAGGCCGAGGGCGCGTGCTCCGGCTGGGTGGTGGGGGCCCCCCACACGGCCATGATGGCGTCCCCCACGAACTTGTCCACGAAGCCGTCGAAGCGCTCGATGGCCCGCGTCATGGTGTCGTAGTAGAGGTTCACCAAATCGACCATCTCCTCGGTGCTCATGGTCTCGCTCGCCGCTGTGAATCCCTCGAAGTCGGAGAAGAACACCGTGCAGGTCCTGCGCTCCCCGCGCCTGGAAAGGATGGAGGGGTCGGCGATGATGCTGCCCGCGAGCGCGGGGTCCAGGTAGAGTTCGAGCGCCTTCGCGCGGGTCTGGGCCGCGCGCCTGTTCTCGGTCACCCTGAGCCCCCAGTACAGGGCGTGCGCGAGGAGTATGGCCGAGACGCCCGGCACGCAGGGGAGCATGACGTAGCGGTTGAAGGCCACGGCCGCCGCCAGGGGGTAGCAGGCCAGCACGGCGGTGGGGAGGAAAGGGAGCCGGTGGGGCCCCCGGGCGGGAGAAATCAGGACGGGCACCAGGGTCACGAACATGACGCCGAAGAAGAAGCTGAACAGTATGGCCGGCGCGGGCTTGGAGAGGGTGCGGCCCTTGAGCAGGGTGTTCGCGGCGTGGGCCTGGATCTCCACCGCCGGCATCAGGTCCCAGCCGGCCCAGGGGCTGAAGGTGGACAGCGGCACCGGGTGGGTGTCGAGGTCCAGGCTGGAGGTGTCGCCTATCAGGACCAGCGCCCCCCGGAAGTGCTGCTTGAAGAAGTCGAGCTGGCCGTTCAGGGCCTTCTGGTAAATGTCCGCGAAGCTGAAGCTCAGTATCTCCTCCCGGAAGTCTATGAAGAAGCGGCCGCCCTCGGGCGCCTCCAAGTCCCCCCGCACGCTCCTGGCGGCCATGAAGGCGAAGGACTCGTGCACCACCGGGCGCTGGCCCGCCCCCCGGCCCGCCGCCCTCCAGCGCACGTCCACGTCCCGGACCTTCAAGTCCCTGTCCAGCGGCAGGTTCATGAAGGCCAGGGTGTCCCGGCCCATGATTTCCACGTAGCGCGGCGAGGGCAGTATGGCCGAGCCCGAGCGGTAGCGGAAGCCGTAGACGACCGGCACGTTCTTGGCCCTGGCCGACCCGAAGCTGGCCCACCAGGACAGCTCGTCCCGGGCGGCGTACATCCTCGTCTCCGAGGTCGGCAGGTTCCGGTGGATCGCCACGGACGCCGCGCCCGCCTCCACCAGGGCGTCCAGTATCTCCGCGTAGACGCCGGGGCTGAAAATCTCGGCCATGGACCCCTGCGGGTGGGAGCGCGAGGCGTCGTCTATGGCGATTATGACTATGCCGTCGGCTATCCCGGGCTTCTGGAGCCGGATGCGGGTCTTTAACAGGAAGTCGTAGACCGGGCCCTCGCCGGGCAAATCGGTGCCCGGGACCGAAAGGAGGGTGGCCACGGCCGCGAGCATTACCGAACCCAGGAGCGTGAGCCTCAGCCGGTGCCAGGAGGCCCGGTCGGTGAAGCGCTCCAGCTTCCCCAGAAGCCCCGGGCGACCGCCTTTCCCGTCCCCGTCCCCGGCGGCGCCGGGCCCGGAGCGCCTCGGCTTCCGCTTTGCCTTCCCCGGGCCGCCGGGAGCGTCCGCGGAGGCGTCCCCCGCCGGCGCGCCGCCGGCGCCGGGAGCGGCTTCAGCGCCGCCGCCGTCCGGGGCGCCCGGAAAGGCGCCGTCCGGGACCGCCGACCCGGCCCCGCCGCCCCAGAAGCTCTCGAATCCCGCGGACCCGCCGGAGGCGGCCTCCCTGGCCTCCTCATCCACCTGCCTCTGCATTTCCTTAAGCGCGGCGCGGTGGGCCGCGGCCACCCCCATGGCCCCCTCCGGCGCCCAAAGCTCCATGGGGGGATCGTAGCCGCCGGCGCCCGGGGGGGCCGGGCCGAGGCCGTCTCCCCGGGCCGGCTCGGGTTCGGGCTCGGGGTCTTGCCCGAAGTCATTCGGCGGGGCCGGGAACGCGGGCGTCCGTTCGGGGGAGGCGGGAGGCGGGGCCTGGGGCGCGAGCGTCCGTTCGGGGGAGGGGGGA
>JAIRZX010000028.1 GCA_031267005.1 Deltaproteobacteria bacterium | reverse complement strand
TCCCCGCGCATTTCCATGTAACTGCTAGCCGAAGAAGAACCTGGAGAGAGCCGCGGAAGGTCCGAAAGGACGGCTAAGGGCCATAGAAGGCCGCTCTAAACCGCTGTAATCCGTCGTCGTCCCCTGGAATCCCCTGGGATGCCCAAAATGCAAGGACCTCAGAAGGCCCCCCCCTGGATGTCCCCGCCCGGGGGCCTTCCGGCTGGAGCCGGGACGCCTTTGAGGCCGGGGCTCGGGCTGGGCGCCGCTTTGCCCTTCCTGATTGCCCGCGCCGTTTCGTCCGCCTGGCCGTCCGGCCGGGGTTTAAGGAGGCGGCTTCGGCAGCAGGCTCCGGCCATCCCCGCGTTTCCGCCTCTTCGCGCCCGTAAAGTCCGCTCCCGCGCAAGCTTGGGGCGCGGGGTTTCGCCTTATCCGGCGCCGCCCGCCCCGCTTGCCCCAGCGCATACATTTTTTACGATGGGCCGGTAATTGCGGTTCGGAGTCCCGGACTCGGGGAACCCGGCACCAGGCATTAAGAAGGGCCGTCCCCGGCCGCGGGGCAGCTAGTATTAAACAAGGGCCCCGGACGCTGCCGGAGGCGGCGCCGGGAGGCATGGACGCAGCATGCGGGAAGGCCGGCCCTGCGGGCGGGCCCGGAGCGCCGTCGGCTTCGCCCGCTGGGGCCCCTTGTTTCAGCCATGAAGGAGGGGCCGTCCCGGGCTGCGGGGGGAGCTGAATAGATACGCTGGATGCATGTCCGGAAAATTGCTCCCCACTTTGTCGGCTCGCGTGTCGAAGGGTCCGGGGCGGCAGCGGCGGGACGGGGACGGGGTAGTCAGGGAAAAGGGGGGAGCGGAGGCGGGGAAGGGCGGTCGGGCTCCCGAAAAATAATTACATTATCTTGAAGATATTGTATAATAAAAATTTAATCTGTCCCGTACCCCGGGGCTTCCCCCCCGCTTCCGGCGAAAGCCCGAGCCCCTCACGAAAACCAAGCATCCCGGCCCGCCCGCGCGATCGGGGGGGCCCCACCGCCGAGGACATGGCCCCTCCAGAACTTTCACGGCAGCCCGCCTCACCGCGCGGGACGCCGTCCGGCGCGGCAGCGCCCGCGATAGCCCTCGCCGTAATGGTGGCGCTGTCAGGCTGCGGTGCCTTCGGGGGAGGGAGCCGGGCCGCCTCCCCGGCGGCCTTGGGCGTCGACCCCAACAGTTTCTCCGGGGGCGTGGCGCCCGCCGACTACGGCCTCACGGCCGATTACTTCACGGCCTGGTGCGGGAGCTACACCGAGGAGGCCCCCGCCCGGGCAGCGGCAAAGGCCCTCCAGAGGCAGGGATTGACGGCCTTCGCGCTCAGGAAGACCCTGGAAGAGAGGAAGCTCCCTTTCAACCGGACCGTGGGGGACTACTGGCTGCTCCTGGCCGGGCTCTTCGGGGACCGCTCGGACGCCGAGGTCCTGGGATCGCGCTTGAAGGCCAGGGGCCTCGTGTCGAACTACCAGGTCATACCCACCGACCGCCCCGACGAAACCGCCGCCTTCGAGGCCCAGACCAGGCCCCTGGCCGCCCGTTCCGAGGCCGCCCAGTCGGGATCGCGGGAAAGGCTGAGCCGCCCCGTGGACCCCGCCTCCCCTTCAGCCACCGGCGAGGGTTTCAAAAGGTCGGTCACTGGCCGCTACATAGGGAGCTTCCGCGACGAGTGGGCCGCCAAGGCGGAGGCCGGGCGCCTCACCTCCGCCGGCTGGCCCGCGGGGGTCCAGGCCGCCGGTGACGGGGGCGGCATGTGGTACCGGGTCTACCTCATGGGCCCAGGAGGCCCCTCGAACAGCGAGTCCTCGGGCGGCGCGGCCGCTGGCTACCGGGTCTCCGGGGAAGCGGTCCAGGCCGCCCAGGCCAGGGGCGCCTCCCAGAAGGGCCTGGTCTTCGTGGTGGACACCTCGGGGCTCAAAGGGGCCTGGGGGGCCTCCGCGCCGAACCGCGCCCGCAAGGACGCCTCCAGCTGCGCGGGCTTCTCGCAGAGCGGCAGGCTTTTGGCCTCCCTCGAGCGCCTGGTGAGCTACGTCCCCGACTCGGGGATCCTCGTTTCCGTCCGGAGCTTGGGTTTCCGCGAGGAGCCCGGCCTGGTCCAGAAGGCCGCCAGATCCATAAAGTCCTGGTGGAACGAGGACGGCTCCGCCTACTCCCAGCTCAACCCCGCCTTCGGGCCGGCCCCCTTCAACCGTCCCGAGGTCCTCCGCGCAGTACGCAACATGAAGCCCGACGTGCGCCCAGCCCCCTTGGGCCCGGGACTGGCGGGCCTAAACGAGATCCAGGCCATGCCTGGCTCCAAGACGGTCGTGCTTTTCTCCGACTTCGCCTTCCCGGACCGCACCTCGGGCGCCGAGGCGGCGGCCTCCTCCCTCCGCGGCCAGAACGGGAGGCTCCTCGTGGTCTACGGCGACTCCTCCGGCGACGGCTGGAGGCTCGCGGACTCGGTTTCCAGGGCCGGCGGCGGTTCCGAGGCCTGGGACGGGTGCCTCATGCTCACCGACAACGCGTATTTCGAGAAGTTCGTGAAGCGGGTCTTCCCGCGCTAGGCCGGAGGCGCTCCCGGCCTAGCCAGGCCCGGGCGCCGCGCGGCAGCCCCAAAGGGCGCCCCTTGGGCGCCCCCATAAATCCGACGGAAAAAGACGAGGACCAATGCCAGAACACACCTACACCCGGGTGGGGTTCTTCTCCGGAGAGAAGATCCCCCTGGAGATGCACAAAGCCAGGATGGTCCAGAGGATACACCTCCGCCCCGCGGGGGAGAGGCTGGCCGTCCTCGGCTCCACGGGGAACAACACGTTCCTGTTGCCGAACAGGGACGTTTTCCTGGACATGCTGACCGACCGCGGCGTGAACGCCATGAGCGAGGCCCAGTACGCGGCGATGCTCTTGGCCGACGACAGCTACGCCGGCTCGGAGACCTACTACCGCCTCGAGAAGACCGTCCTGTCCTTCTTCGGGCTCAACTACTTCCTTCCCGCCCACCAGGGACGGGCCTGCGAAAACATCCTGGCCACCGCCTACGTCTCCCCCGGCCAGTACATGGTAACCAACTACCACTTCACGACCACCAAGGCCCATATCACCCGCGTCGGCGGCTTGGTCCGGGAGTGCGTCTCCGACGAGGCTTCGCTCACCCAGAGCACCAACCCCTTCAAGGGCGACTACGACATGGGGAAGCTCACGTCCTTCGTGGACGAGGTCGGGACGGGCAAGATAGCCTTCGTGCGCATCGAGCTCGGCACCAACCTTATAGGGGGCCAGCCCGTCTCGCTCGCGAACATGCGCGAGGTCTCCGCCTACTGCCGCTCCAAGGGCTTGCGGGTCGTGATCGACGCGAGCCTCCTGGCGGACAACCTCTTCTTCATAAAGACCCGCGAGGAATCGTGTCGGCTCCGTCCCCTGGAGGACATAGTCCTCGACATCGGCTCGCTCGCGGACGTCGTCTACTTCTCCGGGCGCAAGCTAGGCTGCGCCAGGGGCGGGGGAATCTCCCTCGCCCACGAGAAGGACTACCGGAAGCTCCGGGACCTTGTGCCCCTCTTCGAGGGCTTCCTCACCTACGGCGGCATGTCGGTGCGCGAGATGGAGGCCATGAACGTCGGCATCCAGGAGACCCTGGACATAGACACCATAAGCCAGACCCCCATCTTCGTGGAGGCCTTGGGCGAGGAACTCCAGGCCAAGGGCGTGCCCGTCGTGACCCCCTTCGGAGGCCTGGGATGCCACGTGGACGCCTTGAAGTTCATCCCCCAGGTGCCCCAGGAGCAGTACCCGGCGGGGGCGCTGTGCTCCGCCGTGTTCCTCGTCGGCGGCATCCGCGGCATGGAGCGCGGCACGCTCTCCGAGCAACGCAACGCCGACGGCTCCGAGCACCTCTCCTCCGTCGAGCTCGTGCGCCTGGCCGTGCCCAAGCGCGTCTTCACCCTCTCCCAGATGAAGTTCGTGGCGGACCGCCTGGGCTGGCTCTACGAGCACCGCGACCTCGTGGGCGGGCTGGAGTTCGAGGACGAGCCCGAGACGCTCAGGTTCTTCCTGGGGCGCCTGAAGCCAATCGGCGACTGGCAGGAGAAGCTCGTGGCCGCTTTCCTGAAGGACATGCCATCCGGCCTTTAGCCCTCCCCGTGTCTTCTTCCGCGGCCGCGCCGCCCCCCCGCGATCCTGGCGGGGGGGAGGGCGCGGCCTTTTTCGTTCGGGGGTTAGGATGCTGGGGCCTGGCCGTGACGTGGATGCTGGGGGCTGGCCGTGACGGTGATGCTGGGGGCTGGCCGTGACGGGGATAGGAGCGGAGAAGAGAAAGGGCCCCTGGGTGGGAAGGCGGGGACTGGGGCGAGGTTTGGGGGAGGGAGGCCCCGGACGGAGGGCAGTGCTAAACGTATTGTAGCCTGGGTGGAGGGATGGCGGAGCGGGGAGAGGGCGGGACCGGGGCGGGAGGTGAAGTTGAAAGACATGATTAGGGAGAAATTGGCAACTGTGATGCCAGTAAACTGAATTTGACTGTTTTGCCCCTGCCATGTCTTGGCTTGGCCCCTTAAATGATCCCATTGGATGGCGAAACTTGCAGGTTTCGGGGGCAGAATCTCAAACGGCCGGTCTGGCGGGAGGCGATGTTGAAAGACATGAGTCGGGAGAAATTGGCAACTATGATGCCAGTAAGCTGAAAATGACTGTTTGGGACCTGTCCGGGCTGGGCTTGGGCCCTTAAATGTTCCGGCGGGAAGGCGAAACGGTCTGGTTCCGGAGGAGAACCTAAAACGGCCGGTCGGGCGGAAGGACAGGCCGGGCGTTCCGGGGCACCGCCGCCAGAACGGGCGGCGGGGCCTGGAGGGGCGGCGGGCGACTCCGGTTCGCGCGGCCCATGAACCGTTAGGCGGCAAGGTCGCCCCGCGCGCCGACCAAAGGAAAAACCTTTGTGGCTCGCGCAATGTTACGTGTTTTACGAAACGGGCAAGGACGCGAGCGGCAAAGAGTGTCCTAAAGCCAAAACATGGCGCAAGCCAAGGCGGCGGCACGGGTTGCTGTTGACATTTTGAATCGGATCTGCAACTATTGCCTCCGAACTTCCAAGGACATGTTGAGGCAAACCCCCCTCCGGAACGGGACCGCGCCGGGTCGTCCCGGAACGTAACCCGCGCGTCTTAAGAGCGAGCCTGCGGACTTCCGCGTCCGGTAACCGCGCGAGTTCGAGTTCCTTTGCCGCCAGAACGCGGAAAGGCTTGAACCTTCCGTCCAGAAGCATCCGGAGCGCCCTTACCAGAGGGCGCGGGACGCCCCTCGCGCCCGGTTCCCCGCGTCGCCGGGAAGGGGGCGCCGAGGCGAGCGCCGCTTTTAAGCCCCCGCCTCGGGAAACGCGGCCCCCGCCTCGGGAGGCGCGGGGGACGGATTTAGCCTGGGCCTGGGCGGGAGCCCTGCCCGGGCATTGCGGCGGACGCGCCCTTCCAGTTAAACGGAGACAAGGTCATGTTTGCGAGCGGAATACGGTTCCTTGCTTTGGCGGCCCTGCCCGCCTTGATTGTCCTTTCCATTCCTTCCCGGTCCGCCGCCCAGGAAGGGGAGGAACCCGGAACCGGCGAGGGGCTGGGAGCGGTGGTCGTTTCGGCCAGCCGCACCGCCGAGGCGCTCCGGGAGGTGTCCAGCAACGTGACCGTCATAACGGGCGAGCAGGTCGAGCGGTCGGCTGCAAACGATCTCTCTGACGTGCTGATCCAGCAGGGGTTCTGGCTGAGCGACAACGGTTCCTCCAAAACGGTCCAGATCCGCGGCATGAACTCAGACGTCTTGGACTTCACCCAGATCCAGTCCAGGGTGCTCATCCTGGTGAACGGGCGCAGGACCGGCGCCGTCCACGTGGATCAGATACCGGTCGAGAACGTCGAGCGGATAGAGATAGTCCGGGGCCCGTCCGCGGTCCAGTACGGGACCTCTGCCCTGGGCGGGGTGATCAACGTGATCACCAAGAAGGGCGAGAGCGATTCCTTCACAGCCGCGCTCGAGGTAGGTTTCGGGAGCTACGGCCTGAACAGGGAGTCTTTCTCGTTTACCGGCGGCAGGGGCCCCTTCGACTTCGCCGGATCGTTCAGCTACGAGGAGAGGGACTCGATAACGACCCTCTACGGCACTAAATACAACCGCACCTCTTCGGAAAAGAAGAACGTAAGCCTCGAAGCCGGGTACACCTTCAACGGGCTCCACAGGATAGGGATAAGCTACGCCCATACCAGGAACAACAACGAATGGCCTTCCGTCGGCTTGCGGGATTACCTGGGCGACCCTTCGATTGAAAGGGATCTCGGCCGCAACTACGGAAACTACATCCTCTCGATAGAGACTGCGGGGATTACCTACGACGGCGCCACCGAGGAAGGTACCTTCGACTGGTCTGCTTTTTTCTCCAAAAGCACTTCGGAGCACTTTTCCTTCACGCGCAACGACTACACAGGGTACGGCGACAACGCGTCGGAGACGTTCCAGCACGTCACGAACGTCGGCGCCTCCGTCGGCTACAACGGGGATCTCCTGGATTTCAGACTCGGTTTCGACTATATCGAATACAAGATAAAGGGCACCTACAACGGCGACAACGTAGCCGACGATCTTGGGATATACGCTAGCGCGAAAATCAAACCCATGGGCGAGACCCTTTTCGTCTCCCTGGGCGGGCGCTACGACAAGTTCGGCTTCGAAAACTTCCTCCCCGAGGGCGGATCAAAAAGCAAGTCCCATTTCAGCCCGTCCGTCGGGGTATCCTACCTGCCGAAGGAGTGGCTCAAGTTGCGGGCCAACTATTCAGAGGGCATGCGGATGCCGGCCGCCTACGAGTACATGGGCGAAATGAGCGCGGCCTTCCCGTACCACCCTAATCCGGACCTGCAGCCGGAAGAGAGCAAGACCTGGGAGGCGGGGCTGGACGTGGACTACCGCTTCCTCTCGGGAAGCTTCACCTATTTCCATACCGACTGGGAGAACAGGATAACTCAGGGCAGCCATCCCAGCGGAAACGGAAACTGGTATTTCAACCTTAAGGAGTCGGAGATTTCCGGCCTCGAGGCCGCCTTGAGCGCGGATCTGGGCGAGGCTTTCGAACTCGGGTTCCGCCTCCGGCCGTACGTGAATTTCACCTACCTCACTAAACGCAAGAACAAGGATCCCGAACAGGTCGCCAAGGCCTCCAACGACAGCACCCTGCCTTACGTGCCCCGCTGGACCCTGTCCTACGGGGTCTCCTTCAACCATCCCGGAATAGACCTGGAGGCCAACGTCAACGCCGTCCACATGGGGGACATCCTGTACCACAACGAGTTCATCGGATACCACTTCACCAAGGGGTCGGAGTTCGTGGCGCTCGACCTCGCCGTCGAGAAGGGGCTCTTCGAGATAGGCCCCGAAGGCAAGTACGGGAAGCTCAAGCTCAGGGTCGAGGCCAAGAACCTGCTCGGCTCCAAAAACGAGACCTACATGGACTACCCCGGGCCGGGACGCAATTTCTACGTCGGGCTCAAATGGGTCTATTAGCAGGGCCGCGCCTCCCGGCCGCCGCCCCCCGGCTTCCGCGCCGCCCCCGGCTTCCGCGCCGGCCGCCCCGGCCGCCCTCCCGTAAGCCTTCCCGTCCTGCGCGGGTGCCGAAGCTGCGCGTCCATGAAACGGCGCCTGGCCTGCCTCCGGCGCGCCGGAAACCAGCGCCCTGGGGTCGCGGAATTCCTCGCCAGCTGGGGGCCGCCGCGGCGGGGCCCCTGGCGGCCGCGTATTGGCGCTACTGGGGCCTCGGGCGGCTGGGGCCTCGGGCGGCTGAGGCTTTGGGCGGACAGGGCTTGGGGCAACTGGGGCCGCCCCTGTTTTTTCCCCGGGGAAAGGGATATCCTTTGCCATGACCCCCGGACGGAACCCGGGGCGTCGAGGGAGGCGACCGGGATGAGCCTTAACGACACGCCCACTTCAAACAGGGTCCATATAGGCTTCTTCGGCAAGAGGAACGCCGGGAAGTCCAGCCTGGTGAACGCGGTGACGGACCAGGATCTGGCCGTGGTCTCGGACGTGATGGGGACCACCACCGACCCTGTCTACAAGGCCATGGAGCTCCTTCCCCTGGGGCCCGTGGTGGTGATTGACACCCCCGGGCTTGACGACGTGGGGTATTTGGGCGAAAAGCGGGTCAGGAAGGCCCGCCAGGTGCTCAACAAGACGGACGTGGCCGTCCTGGTGGCTGACGCCAGGGAGGGGTTGGGGCCCGAGGAGAGGGGGCTCCTGGAGCTCTTCGCAGAGAAGGGCATTCCCAGGGTGGTGGCCTACAACAAGTGCGACCTGCTCCCCTCGGTCCCCGAGGCCGGGCCGGGCGAGATCTACGTGTCGGCGACGGAACGCTCCGGGATAAGGGAGCTAAAGGAGACCCTGGCCAGGCTCAACGTCTCCCCGGAGGCCAAGCTGAGGCTGGTGGGGGACCTCGTCTCGCCCTCCGATCTGGTGGTGCTGGTCATACCCATCGACAAGGCCGCTCCAAAGGGCAGGCTCATCCTCCCCCAGCAGCAGACCATAAGGGACATCCTGGAGGCGGACGCCTGCGCGGTTGTGGTTAAGGAGTTCGAGTTGCGGGAGCTCTTCGGTTCGCTCGCCAAAAAGCCCAGGCTGGTCGTGACAGACAGCCAGGTGTTCGCCAAGGTCTCCGCTGACGTGCCCCGGGACGTGCCGCTCACCTCTTTTTCCATCCTCTTCGCCAGGCAGAAGGGCATGCTGGACGCGGCCGCCAGGGGGGCCCTGGCCATTGACCGCCTGAAGGACGGGGACGCGGTCCTCGTGTCCGAGGGATGCACCCACCACCGCCAGTGCGACGACATCGGAACGGTGAAGCTCCCCCGCTGGATCCGCAACTACACGGGACGGAAGCTGGACTTCAAGTGGAGCACCGGAGGCGACTTCCCGGAGGATCTCGGAGCTTACGCGCTCGTGGTCCACTGCGGCGGCTGCATGCTAAACGAACGCGAGATGCGCCACCGCCTGCGCCGGGCCCAGTCCGAGGGGGTCCCCATAACCAACTTCGGCACCGCCATCGCCCAGATGCAGGGGATATTGAAAAGGAGCCTCGAGGTTTTCCCGCACCTCTCACTGGAGTTCGACGAGCTCGAGGCGGAGGCAAGGGCGGCTGGCGGTGCCGCTGGAAGGGAGTCGGTAGACTCGGAGGGAAGCGCCGCGGGCGATGCGTCGGGAAGAGCCGCCGCGGCGGCGGGAAACTCCGCCTCGGCCGCTGGCGGCGCGGCGGAGGCCTAGGGTGCGCATCGAGACGGACGCCCTGGGGCAGCTAAAGATTCCGAAAAAGGCCCTGTACGGCATCCAGAGCCTTCGCGCCCGCAACAACTTCGCCCTCGAGAGCTACAAGCCGGTGAACCTGAACCTGGTCCGCGCCATGGCGAAGGTCAAGAAAGCGGCGGCCGCCACGCACGCCGAGCTTGATCCGGGCCGCGCGGCCGTCTTCAACGCCATTTCCGCCGCGGCTGACGCGGTAATAGCGGGCGAGGCCGACGGGATGTTCATAGTCCCGGCGCTCCAGGGCGGCGCCGGAACCTCCACCAACATGAACGTTAACGAGGTCCTGGCGAATTTGGCCGCCGTCGCCTTGGGCTTCGTGCCCGGCGACTACGCGAGGGTGCATCCGATAGACGACGTGAACCGGGGCCAGTCCACCAACGACGTTTACCCGACCGCTCTCAGGATAGCGGCCGTGGATCTCCTGCGCGGGCTTTCCGACGAGGCCGCTTCCCTCCAGGAGGCCTTGCAGCGCCGGGAAAACGAGTTCCAGGACGTAGTGAAGCTCGGGCGCACAGAGCTGATGGACGCCGTTCCGGTGACCTTGGGGGGGGAGTTCGGGGCCTGGGCCCAAGCCATAGCAAGGGACCGCTGGAGACTCTACAAGATGGAGGAGAGGCTGAGGCAAGTGAACATCGGCGGCGCCGCTGTGGGACTATCGCCGCTTTCGGAGCGGCGGTACCGCTTCGGGGTCATCGAGAAGCTCCGCGAGATTTGCGGGATTGGGCTCGCCGCGAGCGAGTACCCCATGGACGTCACCCAGAACAACGACGTCTTCTGCGAGGTTTCAGGGCTTTTGAAGTCCATGGCCGTAAACCTCGCTAAGATCGCCGGGGATCTGCGCCTCATGAACTCCGGCCCCAGCGGGGGCTTAGGCGAGATAAGGCTCGCCCCCCTCCAGATGGGGAGCACCTTCATGCCGGGCAAGGTTAACCCGGTCGTGCCGGAGCTCGTTCTCTCAGCCTCCATGAAAGTCATGGCGAACGACCTCGCCGTCACGATAGCCGCGAGCCGCGGGGAGTTCGAGCTGAACGCGTTTTTGCCGGTCATAGCCGAGGCCCTCCTGGAAAGCCTGGAGATCCTAAACGACGCCGCCCGCATCTTCCGCGTGAAGTGCATAGAGACCCTGGTCCCCGACCCCGGGCGCTGCCGCGCCCTCCTGGACGGTTCCATGGCGTTCGCCGCGAGCTACTGGCAGTCCTTGGGCTACGAGAGGGTGGCCGGGATCGTGAGGGACGCGGAGGGGGATCCGGCGAAGGCCCGCGAGGCGCTGGAGGCCGCCCTGGAAGCCGCCGGGGGCCGGAACGCCCGATAACGGCGGTGGAGGCGCGGGCCGGGACGGCCCGAACCGGCTCCGAACGGGCGGCGGCCGGGAAACGGTGCCCTCGCGCCCGAAAACGCTCCGGACGGCCAGGCAGGCAGCTTTAAAAATAATTCAAAGGTTCCGAACGTATCTGATTGCCGAGCACGGGAAATGAGTTTTGAAACGGCCTCAGACCGAAACACCGTCTGTATATTATCCATGATATTGACATTCTAGTTAAGCATTAGAAATGGCGTGGCAGTAAACCATTATATAGCACGGCAATATCTTGGATGTTATTCTAATATTTAATGGGAATGGCAATATTATGCTGCGGGGAACTTATTATGCTGCGGGGTATGTTGGGGGAACTTCTGTTGAGGAAAATTGTCACTGCCCTCTGCCAAATAATTGAATTATACTCTTAGAAGTTGCCGTTTACGGGATACCCGATGCCGTAATCGCGGTAGATTTAGAAATAGGGTTTCCCAGGAATTCAACTAATAATCGGCGAGGATTCCCCCGCCTCAGCTCATCATTGTCCCTCAGAGCGGAAGCGCTGGGGGAGGGACTACTTGCAGTCCAGAATGAGGTTTCCCGTGGGCCAACTGCAGGACGCGCTGGGCTGGCCATTACGTAAGATTACGCCAGCCCGCTGGACGCTTAAACGGGAAGCCCCGCCCCAGGCCGCAAGGCCAGGCGGCGGGAGGATGTCGCAGCCTGAACTGCGCAAGCTGCTACGGCCCATGTACCGGCTCGCTCTTGCCATGCGTCTCAGTCGCATTGGCCACACGGGGTTGAATGCGATAGTCATCATGTACAGCTCCGGGGATTCCAGCTGCAGTTCCCCAAGGGGATTCCAGCTGCAGTTCTCCAACCGGAGTGAAAAACTCGCCGTTGCCTGAATCCTCAGGGTCTGATTGTTCCGGAGCCGAGTAGTACCGATTCCTGGTTTTGGGCTCGAAGTTGATTATCTGGCACCCCTGGTTAACCAGGACGAAGCTCGTGGGAAGCCCTGGCGTCCCGCCGTTCCCGTCAGCGAAAGGGCGGATAAGTACAAGCTGGCTATGGGCGAACGCCGCCAGCGCAACGGATTGAAATTTGGCATTGTGATTCAGTTTGGAATTTTTCCTGACGCTCCATGAACGGCACTCTGACTGGTACTCCATGAACGGCACTCTGAACCGGAGCTTGTGATCGCCTGCCGCTTCATGGCCTGGGAATGTCCTGCCGGAACCGGGGGTTCCGATTCCGCAGTCTCGGTATACTCCTGGATAGTCAGGTTTTTTCAGCGAATAGAATGTCCCGTGTGGCCTGGAGGTTTTGCCCAGCAGGTATTTCCCGATGAAGGCCAGCGAATATATCTAGCGTTTTTTGGCATATAGTCGATCGCTGCGGCGTGCCAGTCCGCCTCGAATGGCTCCGTCCGGATCTTCCCTTCCGCGGAGCCCCCGTCTTCCAGCCGAAGCTTGGTTTCCGGAAGAGGAAAAATGTTTCTTCAGACGGGATTCGGCGTGCAGGCATTCAGAATCCTGTACTGGCCCTATATCTTCAGTGCGCAGGCGTCTTTCAGCGGCCAGCGGTTTAACAGAATGGCCTTGTTGGCGTGAAATTTTCCAGGATTTCCCCAACCGCTGTCGGCATTTACATAAAACATTGCCTCCAGAAGGCGACAAGGCGCCTCTTGCGGACACAGGGCGCCCAATACAAGAAATCAAGCAAAAAATTATTTTTCCGGATAGCGAATCTTAAGTCAAGAAGAAATCGCCCTGGCAACATACGCAGCCGGGAACTGCCTGGTGCCCTCCAAGGAGGCTGAAAGCGGGGGGGATTGCGTCCTCGACGGCTATAGCCGCCATGTGAAA
>JAIRZX010000012.1 GCA_031267005.1 Deltaproteobacteria bacterium | reverse complement strand
GGTTCGTCGGTACCCTGGGCGGCTTGGGACGGGCCGGAAGGGGACGGTCCTGCAAGGGCTGCGGCTGGACGGGCGGGCCCTGCGGCGGCGGCGGGAGCTGGGCCGAGGCCGGCACCGTCAGGGGAGGCTGCGCGAGCTCCCCGGGACGGGTCACCACCGGCACCGGCCTGGGAGCTGCCGCGCTCCCGTAAGCCGCGGGAGTCGGCGCTCCCGGGGCGTAAGCCCCGGGCCGGACCGGCTGGGCTCCCGGGGCGTAAGCCCCGGGCTGGACCGGCTGGGCTCCCGGGGCGTAAGCCCCGGGCTGGACCGGCTGGGCTCCCGGGGCGTAAGCCCCGGGCGCGGGAGGCGCGGCGGGAGCCGCCCCCGGCTGAACGCCCGGACCGGCGGCCCCGGGCGCGGCGGGAGCGGCCCCCGGGGCAAAGACCGGCGCGGCGGCGGGCAGGGCCGCTGGGCCTGGAGCGTTCGCGGGGGTCGCGACCGGCGCCTTGGGCGGGGTTCCCTTGGGCGATCCCGGCGCGGCCGGGCAGGCCAGGGTCTCCCCGGGTTTGAGCGTCCAGGCCTGCGGGCAGGGCAGGTAAGCCGGCGGGGGCTCTATGGTCCTCGTCTTCTTGACGGGCTTCTTCAAGGTGCCGTCGGGGTTTATGTCGTTCACCTCGAGGTCGTAGGAGCCCTCGCTCTTGGGGTAGAAGGCCAGGAGCTGGCTTTTGAGCACCAGCCAGGACCTCAGCTCCATGGGCTCGTAGGTGTCGGCGAAAATGAGCTTGTGCTTGTAATAGATGGGGATGGGCAGGTAAGCCGCCCCCCCCTGGGCGGGGAGCGTCATGAAGCCGCCGGCCACCCCCACGAACTGGGTCCCCGGCTGGCGGTCCAAGACGAGATCCCTGCGCTCCCCGGGCTGGAAGAAGTACCTTTCCGCGGACACCAGCCCCTTCACCGGGACGGAGGCGGACGGGCCGCCCCCGCCGGCCTGGCCGGGCGGGCAGGCGGCCAGTTCCGCCAGCCCCTCCTGGGTCTTCATGTTCGACGCGAACCATCCCGGATCGCTCAGCTGGTACAGGCACACCATGAGCGCCGCGGGCCCCCCACCCGCCGGGCCCGTGTTGAGGTCCGCGTCCGCCATGACGCCTATCTTCACGCCCTGGGGCAGGAGCACCCAGTCTATGGCCCCTATGCTCTTGGCCGGAGGCCCCTGGGGCGGGGTCAGGGGCGGCTTCTTGCTGCAGGAGGTCAAAGCCGCGGCCGCCAGGGCCAGGACGAGCGCGAAAACGAGGGCCGCGGAAAGCCAGGGCCGGCCCTGGGACCGGGCGTCCTCCAGCAGGCGGGCCTCGTTCGCCCGCGCCTCCTCGGGCGACGGCTCCCCGAAAAGCCCGTCCGTTGCCGGCAGCTCCGGGAAGCCGCCGGAGGCCGCCGCGAGGGCTCCCGGACGCCCTGAAGCGGGCGCCGCGGAGGGCGCGGGGCTTCCGGGCCAGCAAACGCCGCCGGAACCCCAGATGCCCCCGTCCCCGGAAAAGGCGCCCCCGAAATCGGCGCGGCTTAAGGCGCGGCCGCCGGGGCCGCCCGCGCCCGCGCCGGGCCGGCCGCGGCCGGACGGGTTTCCCCCCGCCCGGAAGCCCCCGGACGGGCGGGCCCCTGAGGCGCCTCCCCCGTCCCCCGCCCCCCCGAAGGGGCTTAACGCGGGAAAGGCCCTTCCGGCGGCCGACGCCCTCGCGCGGCGCATGGCCCCGTATCCCTCAGACATATGCCCCCTCCGGCATGCGGTTTAAGACGTACTGGCCCTCCGGGCCGTCGCCTGGCGCCAGGAACGCCGAGAGCCCCAGGCGGCCCTCCCCCGCGCCGAGCGTCACGCCCTTCGCGGCCCCGCGCGGCAGGTGGATCTCCAGATCCCATACGAGCGGCGCCTCAAGGTACCGGGCCACCGCCCGGCTTACGGCGCCGAAGGCCCTGCCGCCGGGCATCAGCCCCTCCAGCTCGCCGGTGTCCCGCGCCTCGGCGCGGAGGCGGAACTTGCCCGCCAGATCCTTGGCCTTCACCCCCAGAAGCGCGGACTGGCCCAGCCGCCCGGTCGGGGAGCCCAGCGCCCCCCTCTGCCCCTCCGGTATCTCCACCCAGCGGGGCACGTTCTCCTCCAGGGCCAGCGGCGTTCCCGGGGCCGCAGCCCTCAACAGGGAAAGGAGGCCCCCCGAGGAGCGGATCTTGGTGGCGAAGAGCTTCAGCTCCTTGAAGTCGTCGGGCCTGGACTCCTCCCGGTACTCCTCGCCCATTAGCGAGAAGAGTATCGCCCGGGCCGCCGGGTCCTTCACCTCCAGCACCCGGAAGGGCAAAAGCGAATAGAAGTACGCGAGCGCGTGCGAGCGGTAGCTGGACAGGCTCAGGAGATCCAGGAGCTCCCGGACCGCCCGCTCGTCGTTCAGCTCGTCCTGCAGGACCTCCTCGGCGTAGAAGTGCGGGAGCGGGCTGGCGGCGCCGTAGAGCCCCATGAAAGTGACGGTGAGGCGGAACAGCGGGGAAGGGTATTCCCCGTAACCGGCCCCGCCCCCGTCCAGGATGTCCGGCAAGGGGCCGGCGGCGCCCGGGGCGCGCTCCCCCCCGGGTCCGCCGGGAGTTCCGGCCGGCGGGAAAGGCCCGTCCGGCGGGGCGCCCGCCGGGGAGGGCCGCCCCGGAGGCGGCCCGTAAGGCGCGGGCGTCCGGCCGCGCCCGTCTTGGGCGGGCGTCTCGCCCGGGCCCGCGGGGCCCCGGCGCCCGTCGAGCCTCTCGGCCCCGACCAGATCGGATCCCGGAAAGCCCAGCGCCGCGTCCGCCCGGATCTTCAAGCCCCGGCGGACCAGGGAGCTCATCGTCCCCCTCGAGCCCGCCCTGGCCTGGCGGATGACGCGTATGGCCTGGAAGTAGCTGAACGTCCCGGGGTTTTTAAGGAGCTCCTCCTCCAGCCCGGGGGCGCCGTCGAAGCCCGGGGCGCCCGGGGCGTAGTTTCCCGAAAGCGCCGAAAGCCCGGTCAGGGAAGCCCCGCCTGTCTTCCCGTCCCCGCCCGGAGGGCGGCCGGCCTTCCCGTCCTCCCCCGGAGGGCCCCCGGGCCCGGGCGGGGAAAGCCGGAAGCCGCGCCCGGCATGGCCGTCCCGGCTCACGCGAGCCTCCTCGTGCCGAGCCGCGGGGGCCACAGGTACTTTTCGCTGGTGCTCTTCTCCGTTATGACCAGCCGGGTATAGGTGTTCACGTGGTGGAAGAGGGCGAAGAACCTGTCCAGCACGTCCCCGCAGAGCCTCAGATCCCCGCCCGACGCGAACCCCCTGGAGTCGGCGGTCATCTCAAGGAGGGTCCCCCTCACGGGCCTCCCGCCCACGAAGTGGTCCTCGCCCTTGGAAGCGAAGTCCCCGAAGGCCTCGATGCGCTTCTGGTTGGCCAGTAGCCTTCCGATGTCGGGATCGTTGGGGCTGGCGTAGAGCATGAGGGTCTCCCGGAAGCTCCTGGAGGAAAGCTCCCCCAGGAGGTTCACGTGGAGGTGCGAGAGCATCCGCCAGAGCTCCTGGTTCTCGCCGACCGGGGGGCTGTGGCGGGTGGGCGGGGTGATGTTCGTGAATGCCGCCATGGCCGGGCTGGAGTCGGTGGGGAGGCTTATCTCGCCGGTGCGGAGCATGCCCGTGATGTCCCTGTTGTGGCACTTCAGGGCGAGCGACATCGTCTCGGGCTGGAGCTTCTCGCCGGGCATGTAGACTATGCGCAGGTAGTGCTCAGGCAGCCCCGATATGGGGGAATGCTTGCGGTGGACGGAATATATCCCGGTGTCCCTCGCCTGCTCTGAGACGCGCTCGAAGGGCAGGTACGGCCTCAGCCGGCCGTCCTTGGCGACGGCCGTGGCGCCCTCGACCCTGAAGATCGACATCTTGCCCGCCTCGTACTCCTGGGGGCGGATCAAATACTCTATGCGGCGGTGGTCCACCAGGATCGGGATGGCGGGATGCGGGAAGATGTTCTCGGCGGGCACCGTGTTCACGAGCAGGTGCTCCGGCCGGAACTGGGGATGGGCGTCCTTCAGGTCCGGGAGCGGTATGGCGAAGGTGAGATCCTGCGTCCCCGGGGTCACGGCGTCTTTGAGCCCCGACACCTCGGCGTACATGTACCGCTGGGGCATGGCGAAATAGTCCTGGACGAGCCTGAAGCCCTCCCGCGCCCGGCGGTCGCCCCCCCCGTTCCCGGAACCCGCGGCGTCGCCTCCGAGCCCGCCGGGGGTCACGGCCCCCCGGGGAAGCGCCCTCTCCGTCCCCTTGGCGCCCACCAGGACCCTGCCCGGGCCCGCCAGGACGAGGCGCCTGCGGTCGCTCGCCGCCGGGTACTCCCCGGCGAAGTAGATGCCCAGCCTGTCCGGGAGCCAGGACGCGAGGGGCGAGAAGCCCGCGAGCGTGACGCGTAGGAGCGCCCCCCCGGAGGAGCCTCCCTCGTCCAGCTGGACCCTGGCCACCTGAGCCGGGATAACGGTCAGGTCCGCCGTAGTCGAGTACATGGCCTGGGCCCCGTCCACGGGGATGGACCCCAGAAGCGACCCCTTGGGCACGCTTATGGTCTCGGTGAAACCCTGGACCGGGCTGAAGTGCATTATCGTGCGGCTCGGGACGGGCTCCAGCGCCTCGGGGAACAGGAGCCTCAAAAGCGACTGGATAAGGTCCGGGAAGCCTTCCTCGAGCCTTTCGCGCACCAGCCCCGACAGGAAGGCCACGCCTTCCAGGAGCCTCTCGACGTCCGGATCGTCCCCCTTGGACCCGAGCATGGGAGCCAAGGCCGGGAAGTCGCGGGAAAACTCGCCCGCGAGCTCCCTCAAGGCCGCCAGCTCTTCCTGGTAATAGTCCTTTATCAATCGGCCCCCCCGCGCCAGCGGCCCCGGCCGTCCCGGCCCGGCCCGCAACTCCCAGCCCCGTTTTCCGGCCCCCAACTCCCAGCCCCGTTTTAAAGCCCCGGCCGCCCTGGAAACCCGCTCCGCCCGGCGTCCCGTGCCGGCGTCCGCTACTTCCTCACGTTAACGGCGCCGTCCGGGTTGATGGACGTCTGGAAAAAGATGTTCTGCCTCTGGTTATCGATCTCGATGGAGCCCGACAGCGAGAATTCCAGCACCCCGGACTCCTCCCCCCCCGGCGAGTACGTGACCGCGGCGTCGGCTATGCGCGGCTCGTACTCCTGGACGACTTCGGTCAACACCCGGGAAAGTTCCCGGATGGCGTCCAGATCGCCCCGTCCCATAAGGCTCACGAAGTCAGGCATGCCGTAGTCCATCGCGCTCTTCGACGAGCCCTGGCGGGTGTTCAGGATTAGGCTCAGGTGGGTCTCAAGCGACTCCAGGAGGTCGTCGCTCCTGGAGCGTCCCTTCCTCCTGCCGCCTGACGCGGCCCTTACCCTTTCCAGAAGCCTCAGCCTCATAAGCCTAAACTCTCTTTTGGGCGCAGGGCCCCGTTTGGGCGCAGGGCCCCGCGTCCGGAGGGACGCTCGCCGGAGGAACGCGCGTCGGAAGGGACGCGCACCGGAAGGGACGCGCGCCGCAGGAACGCGCACGGAGAGGAAACGGATCGCCCGCGTCCAAGCCGCTGGCACCCGCCAGCCGGGGCGCCGGGTTCCGCTTGTCATGCGGACTGGGGGCGCACGGACCAGAAACTAATGAGGGATCCTTGTTCCGAACCAGAAAAGGAGCCGCCGGAATACCGCCGGAATACCGCCCTAGCGTTACAGGCAAGCTACGGCAACCGCATGTCGCACACAAGAAATCTTGTGCGTCTAACCGCTGCGGCCTACTCCAAACTTCGAAAAATTGCGACCAAATTCTCCGGACATTATGGCTGAAAAAAAGGAGGAAAGACTGCTCTCGGAAACGGAAAAATCCTTGGTCCCGCAAGGACTAGTTGTTAGGAAGCAAGCGCAACGCAATAGATTGATTCCAACGAGTCCAGCTTAAGATCGATCGCGCGTCCGGCCTTGCCGATCCAAGCGAAAACCGACAGGGCGCTCTAACTTTTTTACAACAAAACATTTCTCTATTTCAAGCGGAAGATGGCGTTAAGCTTGCATACTCGGCGCGCGGCGGACGTATTCCCGCTCTCCTGGCGCGGCATATTTTGACGAATGAGCCGGGAAACAATTCTTGGAGTTATACGCAAACCTTGAAAATCAACAGCCCGCGCGTGGGGCCGGCGACTGGGAAGCTCCTTGATTCTTCAAACGCCTGCCCTTTGAGCGAAGCGATGGTTTTTATTAAGCGCGCATTGCCGCCCTTGCCCGAGAGGTTATTCCCCCCCCCAGGCGATCCCTTGTCCGCATCGGCTTGGTTCAGGGCTGACGAGTTTCGGGCGCGCGCGTGATACGGGAAGCGGGGGCGTCCGGCTGCGCCCGCGCCGGAAACGTCAGCATGGGGACGGAGGCCGGGACAGAGCGGGGCGGGGAACCAGCCGTTCGCTCCCGCACCCATACGCGTGCCAGCTTCCGGCCCGGTCCGGTCCGACCGGGCCTAGCCATGCCTGATCGGTCCAGGGCCTAGCCATGCCTGATCGGTCCAGGGCCTAGCCAAACCGGATCGGTTCAGGGCCTAGCCAAACCGGATCGGTTCAGGGCAACCCGGGCATAATCAAGCCAAGGCAGGCCGCTTCAAGCCGGGCCATAACAGACCGGTCCTGGCCAGGGCAGGCCGCTTCAAGCCGGGCCATGACAGACCGCGCCAGCCCACGTCGGAGCAGGCCCGTTCCGCCGAAGGCGGGTCAGTTCACCATCACCTTGGCGTTCTGCCCCATGGGGCACAGCCCCATCGTATTGAAGGAGGCGTCGCCGTTGTGGAAGGTCTGGGCGGTCATGGCCACGGCCTGCTTTCCTTCCAGCATCACCTTGAGGGAGGCGGTGGCCGGAGAGAAGGAGCCGGTCTGGATGAACACGTTGGAGACCACCCCCCCTGCCACGCCGGGCTCGTCCCCGTTGGACAGCGGCACCTTGGTCTGGACGTTCAAGGCGAAGGCCCCGTCCATCATGACCTTGGTGGAGACCGTGCCCGGGTTCGCCATGTTCAGCTGGAACATGTTGACCAGGGGCGTGGGGATAGGGCCGGCGGGAGGGGCTGGCACCTTGCATACGTCCGGGGCGAGCGAGTTGGCGACGCCCCCCTTTATAGTCAGCGCGAACATCTTGTCACCCCAGCTGCACGGTCGAGCCGTCCATCTTGGCCGCGCCTTCGGCCTTGAGATCCAAGGTCCCGGCCCTGGCCCTCAGCGTCTCGGACGCGTCCATCCTCAGATCCGGCGCGGAAATCCTCATGGCCTCCTCCGCCTCTTCCCTCGCGGCCTTCGAGCGCGAGAGGAAGTTGGCTGCGAGCCTTACGAACTCCCTGGCCTTTAAAGTCAGGAACGTGAAGTCCGCCCTCGCCAGGATTCCCTTGAGGTTCAGCCTGGCCGCCCTCACCGTGGTCTCGTTGTTCACCACCCGGAGCGTGTCGGAGGCCAGGGTCAGGCGCCCCCCCTCGATCCTCGCCGTGTCCGGAAGCGCGAGCGTGGCAGGGCCGGTTCTCTCCAAAACGGCCAGGACGTAGCTGGCCGCGGCGGTCCGGCACACGAGCACCCGGTCGCCGGCCTGAGGCGCCAGGAGGCAAGAGGGGGCCGCCTTGGCCAGGACCCTCTCGCCGTCCAGGTCGCACTCGCACGGCTCCCCCGCCGCGCCCGCCTCCTCCACCGTGCCCTCCGAGAGCCTGGGCGCCGGAGGCGAGGGAGGGAACAGCAAAGGCCCGTCCTCGATGAAGTCCTCGAGGCTGAGGCTCCCCGCCCCGCGCGGGCTCAGGGACGAGAGGAGCGCGGCGTCGCCCGCGGGGGGGCGGAACTGGTCGTCGCTTTGGCTTAGCATGGGTTGGGGCCTCCGAGGGCATTATAGCCCGGTAGAAGCTGGCGGGAAAAGGCCGGGAAGGCCGGGAAGGCCGGGAAGGCCGGGAAGGCCGGGAAGGCCGGGAAGGCCGCGCTGGCCTTCAGGGGGAAGTCCTCCGGGATGGCGGGGCCCGAAGGCCGGGAAGCCTGAAGGCCGGGAGGGAAAGGGCCCCGCGCCGGCCTGGAAACCTTATGAGCATAACCCGTGCCAGTCAGGCATTTGGGGCCGCGGCGGGTTCGGGCGGGCCCTTTGCAAGCTCGGGCGCCGGTCGTTTGCCCCGTTGAGCCTGGCCTGCCGGGCAGGGCCCCGTCGCGGCGCCGCCGTCCGGGTCAAGCCGGCGGACGGAATTAAACTGGAACTGCGGCTCCTCTCGCCCGGCATGGCGCCAACATGGTTGGCGTTCTTTGGCTCCGGGACTCAGGGAATCCGTGAATCCGGGCTTCAAGGGGCCAAGATGTCAAGGGGACAAGGGGACAAGGGGACAAGGGGACAAGGGGACAAGGGGACAAGGGGACATGGGGACATGGGGACATGGGGACATGGGGACAAGGGGACATGGGGACAAGGTGTCAAGGGGACAAGGGCCCGTCGGAGGCGCCCGCGTTCCCGCTCCGGAGGCGGCCCGGGCGAACTGGGCCGCTTCAGGCTTCACGCCCTGAAATGAGGCCTGAAATCCTCTGCCGCCGCCAGCGCGGGGTCAGTCGGCCTGGCCCCCTCCGTCTTCATGCCGGCGGCCTGGACGGCGATGCCGACGGCCCGGTGGAGGTTGGACGAGCTCAGATCCGCCCCCAGGCAGTTGGCCCCGGAGAAGTCGCAGCGGGAGAAGTCGGCGTAGGGGGCGATCAGCCCGGAGATGTCCGCCCCCCTCATGACGGCCCCCCTGAAGTTGGCCTTTGGGGCGCCCGATCTTGCGAAGACGGCCTTGGAAAGATCCGCCCCGGAGAAGGTGGCCCCGTCCAGGACGCAGTCCATGAACTGCGCCCCGGGCAGGGAGGAGTCCATGAACACCGCCTGGGGGAGCTCGGACTGGGCCGCGGAGAAGACGGGCACCGCGAGCCCGGAGAGCTGCATGCCGGCGCAGCGCGACTTCAGGATCCGGAACGACGCGAAGGAGCAGTTCCGGAAAGCCGCGAACTCCAGCACGCTCTCCATGGCCCCCGCCTGGTCGAAGCGGGAGTCCATGAACACGACGGAACTCAGATCCGCCGACTGCATGACGAAGCTCCCCGAAAAGACGCAGGCGTTGAAGTAGGCCTTCTTCAGGCGCGATCCCCGGGAGACCGGCACCTCCAGGGCGCAGTAGGAGAACACCGCCCCCTCGAGGCTCGCCCCCGACAGGACGTCCCCCTTCAATGAGCAGCGGTGGAAGGAGGCGCCGCTGAGATCTGAACTCATAAGCGACTCCCCCTCGAAGGCGCAATTCGAAAAGCCGGTGCCCTTGAAGCTGCCCCCCAGGGCCCCGCCCACGAACGACAGCCCCTCGAGCCTGGCGCCGTCCAGGTTCAGGCCGGCTAGCTCCCTGCCCTCGATCCTGCCGTCCTCGCCCGCCGCCGCGGCCAGAAGCTCCATGCTCTCTTGCGGGTCCATCTCGTCCTCCTACCGGATACCCCCCCGGCCTCGCGGCCCGGAGACGCCGGACAGTAACGTTTGCCAAAAAACCTAAGCCGCGAATCACAAGGCCCGCCGCGCCGCGCGCGGCTCCGGAAGCGGCGGGGCCCTCGGGGGCCCGTCACCGCACGAGGCTCTCCCCGTCAAGAAGCAGGATGGTGTTGGTCAGGTCCGCGCCCTTGAACTCGGTAGTCCGGTCGGGGCGCGAGAGGTAGAAGTCCGCGGCGTACAGGCTGGCGCCGGTGAAGTTCGCGGCGGAAAGCTGCGCCCCTCCGAAGCCCGCCCGCATCAGATCGGCCCCGAAGAAGTCGCAGGCCCTCAGATCCGCCTCGTGGAACACGGCCTCCCTGAAACTCCCGCCCTGGAAGCTGGCGCCCCTGAGCCTCACGCCGGTAAAGCTCGCCCTGTCGCCTGCGGCCCCCGCGAAGCGGGCGCCGGAAGCGTCCGCCACGGCGAAAGTGGCGCCGGTCACGTCCGCCCCGCTGAAGTCGGTCTCGGAGAGGCGGGTCATGAGGAAGAAGGTGACGCCGGGGGCGGAGGTGTCCGTCAAGTCCGCCCTGGACAAATCGCAGGTGACGAAGGAGCACTTCCCGAGCTTCGCCCCGCGCATGACGGCGCCCGCCAGGTTGACGTTGGTGAAGCCCGCGAAACTCAGATCCGCCCCCGTGAAGTCGCAGCCCTCCCCGTTCCACCTCGCGAAGGATGCCCCGGACAGGTCGGCGCCGGAAAAGTCCCGCGGGAGCTTCGCCCCGCCGAAGGAGGCCCCGGGGGCCTTGGCCCCCCGCAAGTCCGTTTCGGAGAGATCCGCGCCCGTGAAGTCGCAGCGGCTGAGATCGGCGCCCTTGAGCGAGAAGGGCCCTCCGGAGGCCCTTCCCAAATCCGCCCCCGCGAGGGCCGCCCCCGAAAAGTCGGCCCCTCCCAGGACGCACCCGTCCAGCGCGGCCCCGGACAGATCCGTCCCGGCGAAACTGGCGCCCGCCAAGACCGATCCGGTAAGCCTCGCGCCGGACATGTCGAGCCCCGAGAAGTCCAGCCCTTCGAGGGGGAGCCCCTGCATGATCTTGCCGGAAAGCGCCCCGCGCGCGTCCGGGCCGCCGCTCCGGGCGGAAGAGAGGAGGCTCTCCGCCTGGGCCCGCGAGACCAGCACCTCCGGCGGCGGGCCCGGCTCCGGCTCGGGTTCCGGCTCGGGTTCCGGTTCCGGCGCGGGCGGCGCGGGTTCCGGTTCGCTGGCCTCGTCCCGGGGGGCGGGACGGGGCTTGCCCGTCCAGGGGTCTACCGCGTCTATCCCGCGCAGGACCGCCGGATCCGTCACCCCCGCCGCCAGCGCCGCCTCCTTCAGGTTCGCGAAGGGCTCCGGGGCCTCCAGGCGGAGCCTGTTGAACTCCGGCAGCACCGCCCCGAGCTCCGGGCTCTTCGCCGCCAAGGCGTCTATCGCGGCCGAAAGCTCCTTGTCCTTCCAGAAAGCCCCCTTCATGGCCTGGAAATTTTTGAGGAGCTTGTCCGCGTACCCCGAGCCGCCCGCGCCGAAGCCCTCGGAAAGGGTCTTCCCGTAGGCGGCCATGGCGGCCGTAATCTCGGCCATGCCGGATCCGGGCGGCACGGCCTCCAGCTGGGCCATGCCCTTCACGAGGGCCTCGGCCTCCTTCGGGGAGAACATGCCGTCCTTGGCCAGCGCCGCCGCGAGCTCCGCCGGCCCCTCCGGCGCGGGGGGCGGCGGGGCCATGAGCTCCTTGGCCAGGGCCTCGCCCTTCTCCTTGCCCAGCGTCTGGCCGAGAATGGTCTCCAGACCCTTCTGGGGGTCGTTTTCCATTACGGAGGCGACCTTCATGCGCTCGGCGTAGAGCTTGCCGGCCTCCTCGCCCTGGCCCGTCAGCGAGGCCCATTCCGAGCCGTACTTCGACATCGCCTGCTCGAACTCCGGCACGGTCTTGAACTGGCTCTGGAGCGGAACGGGCAGGTTAATGGCCTTCAAAAGCCCCGCCGCCTCCTCGGGCGAGGCCCCCCCTTTCACCATGTCCGCGATAATGTCCGCCTCTTCGGCGGCGGCCCGGTCGGCCGGGCTCATCGCGGCCCGCGCGGCGTCGGAGGCGGCTATCTTGTCCAGGCCGTCGAAGCTCTGGTGGACGGCGCCGCCGTAGCGGCGGAGGCTGTCCTCCAGATCGTCCGCGGTGACGGGGCTCAAGCCCTGCTCGCCCAATATCCTGTTGATTTCCGGCAGATCGGCCGCCAGGCTTTTCCTGGCCTCCTCCACCACCGAAGCGGCGGTAAGCGGGGCGGCGGCCAGGGCCGCCGCCTGGGCGGGAGGGGCCGGAACCGCCGGGGGCGCGGGAGGGGGGGCTGCCGGCGCGGCCGCCGGGGGAGGGGCCAGCTCCGGTTCTGGCTCGGGTTCGGGTTCGGGCTCCGGCGCGGGAGGCGCCGGCGCCCTGGCCGGGACGGCCGAGAACGGCAGGAGCTGCGGGAGCGGCTCGTAGCCCCCGACGCCTAAGGCGAACAGCGCCGCCGAGCCCAAGGGCTGGATCCCGTCCCGGGCGGCCGGGGGGTTCAAGGGCGCGAGCGACGCCGCGATCCCCCAGACCTCCTGGGCCAGGGGATCCGAAAGCGCCACGGAGCCGTGCCAGATCATGATGCCTGCCCCGAAGAGCGGGAACAGCCACACCGTGTCCAGCGCGAGGCCGGGCTCCTCGAAAACGAGACCGTCCGGCGGCCCCGGAAGCGAAGGCGGCGGCGCGTCAGGGCCGGGGCGGGCGATTTCCGGCTCGGGGGCTTCGCGGCCGGGCGGGAGCTTCGCCACCACCAGCCTCGGGGCCAGGCCCGGGAGCCTGCACTTCAGCTCCTGGCGGTGGGGGTGCATGCCGCACACGATAATGGCCTCGTCCCCCCTGAAGGCGCCCTCCCCGAGCCTCTGGCCGGGCTGGGCCATGTTTAGCGCGGCCAAATCGAAGTCCGCCGGAAATCCCGGCCAGGCGTCCAGGAGCCAGTTCCGGTCGTAGGTGCCGGAGCCGGCTATCCTGGCGCCGAAAGGCTCGGGCAGGGGGGAGGCCGCCGGCGGCCAGGCGGCCGCGAGCGCCCCTCCCGCCTCGCGGCGGTCGGTCACCTGCGGGAAGCCCAACGCGGCCCCGTAGGCCGTCCGGGCGGACCCCCGGATCTGCCCGTGGGGGTTCGCGGGGCCCCCGGCGGTGCGCCTCCAGTCGAGCGGCAGCGAGCGGAAGGGCGCGGGATCCCCCGGGGCGGGGCCCAGCAGGGGCGCCTCGCCTACGGCCAGGAACTCCCTGAAAAGCGGGCCGATCCTTATGGACGCCGCGGCGGAGCCCGTCCTGTCCATGCCCGGAGGGGGGTAGGCGTTCCCGGCCGCGAGCACCTCGCCCACGGCCTTGGGGAGGCCCAGATCGAAGACGCAGCCCTGATCGGCCACGGGCGCGAGCGACTTGGCCGAAGCCCCGAAGGAGTCGGCGGGGGACAGGATCCCGGGGGCCCCGTCCAGGTTGAAGCCCAGGAACGCCGAGACGGCAAGATACGGCTTGCCCCCGAAGCGGACCGGCTGGTACGAGGCCAAAAGAGGGGCCTGCGTGAATTTCTGTATCTTCATCTCCGCCCTTCCCGCGGGCGCCCCTGCGGCCCCGCTCGCTTTTGAAATTCCTGCGCCGTCCGAGGCCTCTCCCCCCGGCCGCCCCGCTCGCGGGCGCCCCGGCCTCCTGCCCTTAAGCCGTCCCGGCATCCGGCCTTTCGGGCCTCCATCCGTCCGGGCATCCGGCCTTCGAAATCTCCGGCCTTCGCGGCATCCGGCCTTTCGGGCCTTCCTCCGTCCCGGCATCCGGCCTTCCTGAACTTCGGCCGTCGCGGCCTCACGACTTTCCGGCGCCCGAGCAGTTGGCGCCACCTTCGGCCTCCGGCGGCCCCGGCCTCCCGGGCCCGTCAGCGGGCGCAGGCCCTTATGCTTCTTAATCTTTAGACGCGGGATCCCGGCGGTTCCGCCCGCCTCCCGCCCTTCACTGTAACCGGGACAAAGCAAATTCCGGGCCGCCTCCCGCCCGCCGCCTCCCGCCTCCCGCCAGCCGCAAGCCGCCTCCCGCCGCCTGCCAACCGCCTCCCGCCAGCCGCAAGCCGCCTCCCGCCAGCCGCAAGCCGCCTCCCGCCCGCAGGGACGCGCGCCCGTGCCGGTCCCTTAAGCTGTAAACCTTAAAGGATCTCGGCGGGCGGCAGATCCGAGACCGCGCGGGGGCCGCACAGCGCCAGGTTGGCCAGGGCCGCCAGGTAGTCCGACTTGAACTCGGGCCCCGCGACCTTGAGGGCCTGGACCGCGGCCTGCATGGCCTTGGCGGCCGCGCCCGGATCGTAGAGGCACAATTCGAGGCGGCCGCACTCCGCGACGGCCCAGCGGGCGAGCGCCGCGGCCTCCACGGCCCTCCCCGTCCTCATGTAAAGCCGCATCTCGGCGGCCCGGGCGAGCAGGGCCTCGCGGCCGCTGCGCGGCCTCGCGGCGGCCTCGCCCAGATCGGAGAGGGATTTGGCCGCGTCCCCCTCGAGGTAACGGTCGTAGAGGGCGGTTTCGGAAGGGCCGGCCCCGCCGCCGCCCCCGGCTCCCGCGGAGGCGAGCCAGTCCTTGGCGTCCTGGGACGCGAAGGGCGTCCCGTCGTCGAACGCCAGATCCGTTATGCCGGGCAGCCGCGAGGCGAAAGACGACACGCGGCCCGCAAGCGCGGCCGCGCAGCTCCCGAACCCCGCCCCCTCCAGGGCCTTGGCCGAGATCATGTCCAAATCGAGCCAGAAGACGAAAGAGACCCTCTTGTCCTCTGCCGAGGCCAGGCAGTCCTTGAAGCGCCCGGCGCCCAAAAGCGACTTCAAGCCCGCCAGGATCTCGCCGGGGGGCGCCTGAAGCATGGTCTTGCCGTTCTCGGCGGGCGGGGGCGACTCCACGGCCAGCCAGAGCCGCGTCCTCGAGAGATCCCAATAGCGCGGGCTCTCGAAGCTCCCGTAAAAGAAAGACAGGTACGCGTCAAGGGCGCCCGAAACGGCCTTCAAGGCCGCCGCGGCCCCCGGGCTGTCCAGTCCCTCGCCGGGTTTGGCCGCGGCCGGGGGCGGGGGAAGCGCTACGGCGGATCCGGCGGCCCCGTCCGGGGCGGGGCTCAAACCCGGAGCCCCCTGGGCGCCTTGCGTTCCTTGGACGGGGCCGGCAACGGGCGAGGAATCAGCGGGAGCGCCGGCCGCTCCGGGCCCCGGCGCCGCGGCCGGGGTTTCAGGAGGCGGCGGGGCCTCGGCCGCTACAGGGAGCGCGGGAAGGTTTTTGGCCACCTCGCGCACGGTGGGGAGGCCCTCGCTCGTCTCCCCCAGTATCTTGTCCAGGCGCTCCACCGCCTCCTTGGCGGCGTCCACCGCTGACTGGGGCACGGGCGGGCCGGCGTACTTCTCCAAAAGCTGCACGGTGCGGTCCCGCCACCACTCCACGGCGTTGACCCTGGCGCGCATGCGTTTTATGGGCGGCAAGAGCTGGGGCCACCAGCCCTGCACGAATTCCGCCAGGAACCCGGCCCCTTCAGTTATGCCCGCCGGCCCGTCCGTCTCCCCCAAGGCCGCGGCGAGGTACACCGCGGCCAGGATGTCCTTGGAAGACTCCTTGAGTATCTTGGACGCGAGAGTCTCCACGTTGGCCCAGTTCACGCCCCCCGCAGCCCCGGTCATGGAATTGAGCTTGTCTATCTCTGACTGGAGCGCCATGAAGTCCGGCTCCAGGCGCACGTCCTTGCCGGCGGGCGAATCGCCCGGGACGGGTTCCGCGGCGACCGCATGCAACTCTTCGGTGGATAGTGCCATATTGGATCGTAAGCCCTCGGGTCAGGTTCGGGATCGGGTTTGGATCGAGGTCGGGTTCAAGTTCGGGGTCTAGTTCAGGTTCGGGGTCGGGTTCAGTTTCGGGTTCAGGTTCAGGTTCAGGGTTGGGTTCAGGTTCGGGGCAGTCTTAAGACTTATGCCGCGGCCGGGGTGGGAACGGTCCGGGGGTTTAATCGGGTTTGGATCGGGAGAGAGCCGCGGTCCGGGCCGGGTTGGCGGCTACCGGCGGGCGCGGGAATCCGGCCCGCCGGGCCTTGCGCCGCTGGAGGCTCCGCCGGAAACGTTAAAGACGGCTGTCCGGACTCAAGCGGCGCTCCCCGCTCGGACGCGGGAGGCGGGAAGCGGGAAGCGGGAAACGGAATAATTGCGGGCGCCCAGGACCCGGGCGAAGCTGGCGACGCGCCGGAAAAGGCTTGCCCGCGCCGAAAGAATACGGCAGTCGCCGCACCGAAAATATTAAACGGGGAAAAAACGAGCTGGATGTATTTCTTAAGCTTACCGGTCTTGGCAGGCTTACCGGTCTTGGCAGGCTGGACTATTCGGCCTTAAGGAACTTTCATGGACGGGAAGCCTCAGCGTTCCGCAAACGGCGCGTTCAAGCCGAAAACGCAACGGGGAAATTGTCATGGTTTACAACTTGACAAATTTTCGGAAAAAAATCAGCTCCGATCGAAGCGCTTTGCCGGGCGGAGCGCGGGGCCCGGCCGCGCGCCGCCAAGGCGCCGCGACGCGGAACGGCCTAAGCGGGCATTGCAAAACTCCTTATCGGGCCTTGCCTGTAATTATCCCTTTTAACGCCGCTTGTCAACCGGACGGGGGAAAGCGGCAAGGCTCGCTGAGGACGCCTGAAGCGCGCCGCAATCAATTTACGGGGCGCCAGCCGACCGGACGGGGGGAAACGGGAAGGGTTTGCGGGGGACGCCGCGGCGGCGCGGCGATCATTTGGCGAACTTCACGAGCGCCGCCTTCAGGGAGGCCGTGCCCTGCGCCTCGAGCTTGAACCCGGCGGCCCCGCACAGGAGCTTGCCGGTTTGCCCCGCCACCCCATTCAGATCCCCGTCCCCCTTGAAGAGCGCCTTGCCCTCGCCTAAGGTCAGCGAGGATTTTTTGCCCGCTATCCGGATCTGCTTGCCGGCGAGCTTCAGCTCCGCCCCGTCCCCGCCCTCCAAAAGCGTCCCGTCCTTGGCGGAGACGGAAAGCCTGCGCTTCGGCGCGTCCCGCAAGAGGGCCCCCGCGCCGTCCGAAAGCTCGAAACGCCTCCCCTGGGCCGCTCCGGGCTTGGCCTGCTCGTCGGAATGGGCGCCCTGGAGGACCAAAACCGCGCCGGCCGGGTCGAAGCAGCACATCCTCGCCGCGGAGCCCTCCCCGGAGCCCTCCAGGACCTCCGCCGATACGCCCTTGGCCAGCGGGGGGCCTTCGGCCAGGCGCACCAGCTTCAGGTTCGCGTCGGCCAACCCCGCCCCCCCGGGGCGGGCGGCCTCCGGCTCGCGGGGCCCGGAGGCCAGGCGGATCAAGGCGGGCGACTTTATGGCCACGAGCTCCGTCCCGGCCACGCTCGCCTCCTGGGCGAGGGTCCTCACGATCTTCCCGCGCAACAGGACGGCCGTCTTCGGGTCCGCCCCGTCCGCCGCGGCCAAATCCTTCCACCCGGAGTGCGCCCTCATGTCGGCGTACCTCAAATCGTCGCCGAGCCTGCGCCCGGCGGCGGACTCCAGGATCAGCGTCCCCCTGGACGAGAAGGCGCCCAGCCCCTTGCAGAGGAGCGAAACGTAGGAGGCGTCGTCGCTCACGGTGGCGCCCCTGGCCCGCCCCGTGGTGCCGCTTAAGAGCGATTTCATGGCGCCGAAGACGGTAAGGAGGTCCACCGCCGCGCCGGTGTAGTCCCGCGCGACGGTCCTGCCGGGGGTCGCCAGGAAAATGCCCAGAAGCGTCAGGATCTGCGGGACGGTGAGCCCCGGCCCGGTCCTCCACCTTCCCGCCGCGCCGTTCTCGTCGGCGGCGAGCGAGAAGACGTGGTCGTCCGGGTCGCCCGGGCCCAGGACCGTGTCCGGGGGCGGCTCGGCGTAGTCGTCCACGAACTTGTTCACCAAGGGGATCTTCTTCAGGATCCTTTTGAACGGTATGGCCCGGGCGATCGAGACCACGGGCGGAATCCCCAGCTGCATCCCCGTGGCCCCGTAGTTCGCGAACTTCGCGGCCTCCTGCAAGGTCCCCACTTCGGCGCCGCTGTCCGCGGCGACGGAAACCCCGTCCTGCACGGTTTCTATGGCCGACCGGATCGCCGCCATGGCGGTTACGAAGCGCGCCTCCAGCCCGGTGGTACAGATGAGGTCGTGGCAGAATCCCGCCCCGCGCGTAGTCCCGACCAAGCTGTTGGCCGCGTCCGAGACCGCGTAGAAACCCTCCAGGCCGGCGTGGAAGGCGGCGACCGTGGGCGACCCGGCGGCCACCGTGACGGAACCCTGGCGCGATCCCGCCACCAGGGTGACGTTCTGCTTGCCCTCGGCTTCCCCGAACACGAGCGACCCGCCCCCCCGGCTGACTATCCCGGAAGCGTCGGACAGCGCCTGGTTGACCGGGGTGGCCGTCGCCGCGTCCGGCACCGCCCCGGTAATTACGGGCCGGTCGGGGTCGCCCTCCTCGAAGGCCACCAGGACCTCGGTTCCCGGGCTCAGGGGGAAGCACTGGCCGCTGCCCCTTCCGGCGAAGGGCTGGGCCATGCGGATCCAGGGGCTCGCCTTGCCCCCGCCGCGACCCGAAAGGTCGAAGGGGAAGAGCACCTTGTAGCGCCCGAAGCCGTCCATCTCCGGCATGACCCCCGCCCCCTGCCCGTCGATCTTGGCCGTCAACCTCCCCGGAACCCGGGGGCGGGGGGCGGTCCTTTTAGGCCTGTAGGGTTTGTCCAGCCGGCCCATCGCCACGCGCTGCCTGAAGCCCTCCTCCGGGCGGGGGCCCCGGCCGGGGCCCCCGGGGCGGAAGGGGGAAAGGCCCGGGGAAGGGCCAGCCCCCGCCGGGCCGGGGGAAGGAGAGCCCGCCCCCCCCCAAACGGCGTCCCCGGAAGCGGCGGGATCGGCCCAGAAGCCGGCGGCGTTCCCGTTCCCCCGGCCCCCGCCCCAGGCGCCTTGCCCGTACCCGCAGCCGCGGCCTGGGCCGTCCCCGCCGGGGCCTTCCCCGTACAGGGCGCCCGGGCCCGGCAAGCCTCCCGCGTCCGAGTTCCGTCCGGAACCGGACGTTCCCGGGAGGACGGGGACGCTCATGGCCTGGCTGCCTTCGAAGCGGCACCCTGAAACGAGGTAGCGCCCGTCCATCCCCCCGCTTCCCTTGACGGCCAAGGTGGCGCCGGGGAACAGCCCGGGGACCGAGCACTCGCAAACGTAGCGCTCGGAGTCCCAGAGCTCCTCGTCCCGGCGTATTTCCGCGAGCCGCCGCCCCTCGCCCTCGCTTTGGAAGTTCTCGCCGTAGAGGTAAATCTCGCCCTTGCCCTGATCCGAAACTTCCAGCGCCGCCTCCAGGGGCCTGTTGGGGTTCTTCCAGTCGTAGTCGCGCAGCCTCACCAGCCTGGCCGGAGTCCGCGACTCCCGCCTGAGCCCGAAAAGTTCAAGGGTCCCGGACCCGGGCGCGAGCCCGCTCGCGGCCGAGGGCGGGCACTCCGCCTCCCGCCCGTCAGGGCCCCTCAACGGCGGGAAGCCCCCGTTCGAGTCGCGGAACACGGCCACCTCCCTGTCCGGCCCCTGCTCGAAGCTAAGCGAGATGCCCTCGCGCTCCAGGGTCCTCATGAGGAAATCCAGGGAATCCTCGCAGTACTGGAGGGCGAATTCCCTGGGCCCGCCCCCCCGCCCGGCCTCGAAGCGGAAGCCCGAGTCCGGGATGCCGGAGGCCCTGAGCGCGTCCCTCGCCGCGTCCGCCCCGGACATGTCGAGGCAAATCCGGCTCCTGCGCTCGCCCCTCATGGCCGAGAGCTCAGGCTCCAGGCGGACGTCCACCGTCGTGAGCCCACCGAAGCGCCTGGAGCACCTGGCCGAGGTCACGACCCCGTGCCATACTCCCTCCCCCCAGGAGCAAGAGGGGCCGGCCGCCCCGGCGGCGCGGCCGCGGCCGGCCGGGGAGACGATCCGGAAGACGCCCCTCTCCCCGCAAAGGCCCGAAGCGAAGGCGTCCGCGTCGGCCGGCCCGGCGCCGGGGCCCCCGGGTCCCGGCGGGCCCCCGCGGTCTCCCGGCCCCGGCGGGCCGCCTGAGCCTCCCCGGCCTGCCGAGGATCCCGCGCCTCCCGCGGATCCCGGCCCGCCGGCGGCTCCCGGGCCTCCCGGGCCCGGGGAGGCGGCTTTTCCCGCCACGGCGGTCAAATCTATGCGGTACAGCGAGTTTAACGCGGCTTCCCCCGAAAACGAGAGGACCTTAAACTCCAAGTCGGGCCTCGCGCCCAGCCCGAAGGTGAAAACCGTCCCGGCGCCTGCCGCCATCATAGCCTCCATCCGGGCCCTTCCCGGCCCCGTCCGCTCCGCTACAGCCGCACGAACTTGCCGGGCATGT
>JAIRZX010000004.1 GCA_031267005.1 Deltaproteobacteria bacterium | reverse complement strand
AGCATGTTCTTTAAAAATCAACACTTTTAAGCCTAAATATTATATATAGCAGATATTTTTTAACTTATCAATCTTTAATGTCCTATTGGGTTAAGAGGAATACCATATATGTGGCATCTATCTTGTCTAGGCCATAAAATGGGATGCCGCCAATTTTTGCAGGCTTTTTGCCAACATTATCTATATCTCTCTTATTTGCAAACACTCTCTTGCGCCGGAACTCAAAGGGAGGGAGGAAGGGTGGAGGGTGAGTTTTTACAGTGGGATCAATATTTACGTATTGCTCCGCGTGGATTCCACAACCGGATCGGTCGGATGGCATTTTCGAGAGTCGGGAGAAAGAAGTTAGCGCCGTGTCATGGCATCTGGGTGATCGGGAAAAGGAAGAAATATCTGAAGAAAAGTGAAGTAAATTCAGAAAACCACAGGATGAAAAACTGAGGGGAAACACAATTTGATTGTTAGTGACTTTTGAGTTGATTCAAATATCCCGCGCGCCTGAAAAGGTTTCAGTATGCTTGTTAAAATATTGGCTTCACCTATGGCGGGCTCCGGGCTTCTCCGGATTGGCAGGGCGGGCTCCGGGCTTCTCAGGATGGGCAGGAGGCTGGCTTCTCGGGAGGGCAGGTTACGGCTTTCAAGGACGGCGTCAGCCGATCCCGGCCAGGCCATCGCTGCGGAGCGGGACTCTGGTGTGCTCCCTCGGCCGATCGCGTTGTTGCCCGATGCTCGAGCTTGACGATTGATGGAGTTCGAGTTTCTGGGAGATTCAACGGCTTGTTGCCTTTCGGGCTGAAGGACCGTGAACAGAGTTGGAACATAACCGTATAACTAAACAACAGTTTACGATTGATTTTCGCCAGCGCAGCGGCTTCCGGCCTTTGGCCCCCATCCTCCATCTCTCCTGAAACCGACAGGGACCGGCATTCCCGGCTTCCGTCAGTAAACGCCGCTTCCCGGACGGGGTTACGCAAAATATCCGTACGGAAACCATCCAAGCCACGAAACAGGGGGGAGTCCGAAAGCCGTTTCAAGGCGCCTCCGGCAGCAAAGCCATTGGTTTTTATGGACACGTTTGGACCTGGCGCTTTGGAAATGAGGATCAAATTCAATTGTCTCCAGCGGGCGGCCTTCCCGCAGGGGCGCATGACGCCACGGCCCCTCCTGCCCGGCAAGGGCGCGGCTCTTCGCGGGGGGGGAGGGGCTGCAGTTCGCGGGGCGGGGTTCGGCGCGGCCGGGGGCTGTTCGCGCGGCAACCCGACGATCCAGCCAGGCAACGGCAAGCTGGCGTTCCGCTGGCTCCCGGCATCCGTCTTGCAACGCGGGCGCGCGGGGCGCCTCCGCAGCCATTTTCCCGTCCGCTGAGTCGGGGCTCTTGCGACCGCGCGGAAGGGAGAGGCGCCGCGAGGCAGTCAGGCAAGGAAAAACCAGTGTGAATCCAGCATTTTAGCCCCCCGCTTTAAAGCCTGTTGTGTGTCGGCCGGTTTGAGGCGCCATTTGGCTGGATGCGACGTTCGGCGCCATTCGGCTAACTTGGGGGCAACGTCCGCCGCTAAGGATCAGCGGTTATGAGGCAGCCCCGGCTCCATTTCTTTTCACAGGCGGAATATTCCATGGCAATTACGACTGAAATGTACTCCATGCGCCGTTAACGCTGCACTTCAAGGGTCTGACGAAACTCCCTCCGGGAACCAATAGATGCGTCTTACGGAGAGATCTTTCATATAATTTGCTATAATTTCCCCCAAATTAAGGACAAGGCCGCCGCATGACGCGAGGTACGTCCGGGACATAGTTTCCGGGCGTTGGAGAAATTTCGTTAAAATAATTGTCATTTTCCGGCAAAATCATGTTGCATTCCGTCAGGTGAAGTGTTATATTCTAAATCAAGCCATGAGGCGGCCCCGCCCGTCCTCGGTAGGGTCCGTTACCCTTATGGCCGTTACGTGCGCAGAAGCCCGCAAGGTCCCGCTTGCCGGTTCCCGTTTGATCCGCATCGGCTCTTCGGGGGTACGTCTGCGCGAGCCGCGATCCATGGCTGCAACGGATTCGGAGCGCGCCTGGCCTCCTGGCCTCAGGGCCGCCGTCCTCAAAGCCGTGCGGCTTAAGCCTTATGCCGCGCCCCCCGCCCGCTTACCGGGGGGCGAGTTTGTTCCGCCCGGCCCGCTCCGCGTGCCGCGAGGAGACTTTTGATGACCGAGCGAGTAACCGAGTACCAGACCGTCGCGGCGAAGAGGGCCGCGGCCGCCCGCCAGCTCGAGGAGCTCTCCAGGGTCGCCCAGGTGAACCCGGTGCTGCTGGAGGGGGCCAGCTACGCCCGCGGCTACTGGTCCAGGCTGTGGAGGCGCAACTTCGAGCAGATGCCGCTGGCCTCCAAAAGCATGTCGAGGGGCTTGAGCTTCCTGCGCAACAACGCCGTAATGCATTTCGAGGAGTCCACGGGCCGGTTGCGGGCGCTTGTCTTCTGCGACGACTGCCCGGAGCCGGTCTGCAACGCGATCCTGGAGTTCTCGCCCGTCTCCGCCAGGGCCTGGACGGCCGTCCGCGACTTCATGAGGGCCAATCCGATCTCCCTCGAGGACATCCTGGCCGGGCGGATCGAACCGCCCGTCTCAGAATACTTCAAAAACCCGAAGTGCGGCCTCCTTCCCTCGGAAGCCGATTTCACCGGCACCTGCACCTGCGGCGTCGAGCCCTTCTGCTCCCACATGGCGGCTGCGATTTGCGCCGCCGCAGTGAAGATCGAGGCCGACCCGACGATCCTTTTCCGGCTCCGGGGGGTCCATCCGGCGGACCTGGCATTCATTTCCGAAGACGACTCGCGGGCTCGCAGCCTGGCGGCCGAACCGTTGCCCCTGGCGTCGCTGGACCTTTCCGGGGGATCCACCGTGGTCGTGAGGCGCCGCGGCGGGCTGGAGTCCAGGGTGGCCGCGGTGGCCCCCGCAGACCCGGAGGCGCAGCCCGAAGCCCCCTCGCCGGCGTCCCCCGACGAACCACCGCCCATCTACCAGGCGTTTCCGCCCGCGCCGT
>JAIRZX010000001.1 GCA_031267005.1 Deltaproteobacteria bacterium | reverse complement strand
GCTTTCCGTCCCTGGCTTTCCGTCCCCGGCTTTCCGTCCCCGGCTTTCCGGCAGCGTCTTTCCGGCCGGGAACCTCCGTCCGAGGCTTCCGTTCCGGCGTTTCCGTTCCGGCGCTTCCGCCCGGGGCATCCTGCCCGCTGCTTCCGCCACCGGCGCCGGCGCTTCTATTCCAGCGCCGGCCCGCCCTCTATGACTTTGAGCTTCATCCACTTCCCGGACCGGAAGCGCCAGTAGCCGGTAAAGGTCAGGCAAAGCACGTAGGACACCAGCACCGCCCAGAGGCTGTAGATGTTAGCGGCGTCCAGTTTGAAGAGGACTACCACGCCGACGAAGAGCGCGGCGCCCCACACCGCCATGGCCCACATGGGGTACCACACGTCCCCGGCCCCTTTGATGGCCCCGAAGCAGCAGATGTACAGCCCGTCGAAGAAGGAGTAGAGGACCACGAAGCGCAGGAGCACGGTGCCCACGGCCGTGATGCGGGCCATGGCGAGCGGGTCCGTCCCGTCCGGCATGAACACGGAGATTATGGGCCCCGAGAACGCGACGAAGGTTATGAGAATAATGCAGACGTAGGAGGTTATGAGCACGATCCCGGTTACGGCGGCCTCCCGGCCCTCGGCAGGGAGGCCGCGCCCGACGCTCTGGCCGACCAGGATGCTGACCGCCTGGCCCACGCCTATCATGGGGATGTAGCTCATCGACTCCAGGGAGAGGACTATGTTGTTGGCGGCCAGGATCTCCGCGCCCAGCCTGCCCGCCGCGAAGGCGAAGAAGGTGAAGGCGAAGATCTCCATCAGGAACTGGATGCCGGAGGGGTAGCCGTAACGCATGATGCGCTTCATGAGCTTCCACTCCAGGGCCCTGGAGCTCCTGGTCCCGTGGGTCCGCTCCATGCGGGCGCCGAAAACCATGAACGACAGGAGGGCGCAGGAGAACACCCAGGAGAACAGCGTGGCGAAAGCCGCCCCGAAGACCCCCATGGGGGGGATCAGGGCGTTTCCGCCCGCCTCCACGCCGAAGATGAGGAAATAGTCCAGCGGGACGTTCAAGGCGGTGCCCGCGAGGTTCACCCACATGACCGCCCTCGCCCTGCCGGTGGCAGAGAGGAAGGAACTCATGGTGACCATCATGAGCTCCACCGGGGTCCCCAGCACCAGCACCCGGAAGTAGGAGAGCTCCAGGCCCACCAGCTCCTCCGGATGGCCAGCCAGCCCGAAAATGCCGGGCCCGAGGAAATAGAGCGAGTACAGCCCGAAGCCGAACAGGAGGCTCAGGTAAAGCCCCTGCCAAAGCGCGGCCGCCGCCCTCCTGTGCTGGCCCGCCCCGGTGTACTGCGCGGCGAAGACGCCGGTGTAGGTGACGGTCCCGAAGAAGAAAGCGGTCAGCATGAACTTCATGATCCCGGCGGGAAGCGCTGCAGCGATGGAGTCCAGCGAGTACCGGGCGAGGAACAGCCGGTCGGTGAACATCATGGCGGAGCTGGCCAGGGTAGAGGCTACCAGGGGGACGCTCAGGGCGAGCACCTCCCGGTAGCCCATCTTGGCGCCCCACCTCCTCGCGGGGCGGAGCGCGTCGAGGCCCGCTCCCAGCCTGTTGAAGAAAGGCATTGTCACGGCTGGCCGGAGGCCCGCGGGGCCGTCGGGGCCCTCTGGGTGATTGGAGTGATTGGGGTGATTGGCCGCTCGAAAGGTCGGGTGATTGGCCGCTCGGGAGGTCGGATGATTGGCCGCTCGGGAGGTCGGGGACGCTTGGCGAGGCCATGCCCGGCTTGGGGCGGCCAGCCCGTGTTGGGGGGGGGAAGCCGGCCCCCTCGAGCCTCCTTCCGGAAGGACCTGGCTGGTCAGCGCCGCCCCCGGGCCGCCGGGGGCCGGCCGGTCGGCCGAAGGGCGGCCGGCGGGCGTCAGGGGGGCTGGGGCCAGGGGCTCCCGACGGCTCCGTTGAGGATTAAGGTCAGGGATCCCCCCGCCCCTGCGGCCTGGCCGGCCGGGAGCCGAGAGCGGCGGGACTCGGGAGAGTACCGCGCGGGCTCGCCGGGGGAGGCCGCGAAGCGGCCTCCCCCGGCGAGCGCCTGGAAGCCCCGGGGAATGCCCCCCTTGGCTGGTTGGGGGCCGGCCTGCGGCGCGTACAGGCCGCAAGCGGCCGTTACAAGGCCCGTCGGGGCCTTGTAACAGTCTGGAAAACCTCCGGAACGGCCGTTAAGGGCCGTACCGGAGTCCAGGGAAGTCCGCCCGCGCGGGCAGGACGGGCAGGACGGCCAGGAAGCCCTGGAAACACTTAGGCTTGGAGTCCAGGCAGGCAAGTCGGCCGCTGCGTCGGGCGGCGGCTCCAGCGCGGGACGTCCTCGCCGGAAGCGCGGACGGCGGACCGTGGAAGCGCGGACGGCGGACCGTCTCGGGAAGGGTCCCGAGGAATCCGGCGGGGTCGCGGTGATTCCGGGGGGGTCCGGAAGGATCCAGCGGGACCTCGATGGGTCCGAAGGAATCCGGAGCCGGAACTTTTTATTCTACCCGAGGCCGGGCCCATTTGAAAGGTCCCGGCGGGTTAGGGTTCGCGGGTTCTTGCGGGATCCGGGGGGGATCGGAGGGAATCGGGGGGGGGACTGGAAGAATCGGGATGAATCGGGGGTTCAGGGGATTTAGCCGGGTTGCGGCGGCCGTACGGGACAGAGGGCCGCGCGCGCCGGGCGGAGGTGGGCCCCGCATCCCGGCGCCCTTAGCCCGGAACGCCTTAAACCGCGAGGGCCCCGGGAAGCAAGGAGCGGGGACCGGATAACCCGATAGCAGGATGGAGGTTTGGGACAGACGGGTTCCCGGCGGCAGGGAACCCGAGTCGCGGCGGCAGGGAATCCTGGGAGCGGGGGTCCCGCGGCTGGCTGGGGGAAGAGTTCCCCTGGAGGCCCGGGGCCTCCCTCCGTCCGTATCCCGGCGGGCGGCCCCTAAGCGCCGAAGACGAGTGCGCCGGCGCCCGCCAGGATGGCGTCCTTCAGATCCGGCCCGGAGAAGCTCTCGGCGTAGAGCTTCATCTTGGGCTCGGTCCCGGACGGGCGCAGCGCGAACCAGGAGCCGTCGTCCAGGGTGACCTTTAGCCCGCCCACGGCGGCGCCGTTGCCCGGGGCGCGGTCGATGGCGGAGACTACCTTGCGGCCGGCCAGTTCGCGGCCAACCAAGGACTCCGGGCTGGCGGCCGCGAGCTTGGCCTTCTCCTCGGCGGTGACCGGGGCGTCGGCGCGCTCGTAGTCGGTGGCGCCGTACCTGCCCGCGAGCTCCCGGTAGATCTCGTGGGGGAGCTTGCCCGTGACCGCGGCCATCTCGGCGGACAGCAGGGCCATGCAGAAGCCGCACTTGTCGGTGGTCCAGACCGAGCCGTCCTTCTTAAGGAAAGAGGCCCCGGCGCTCTCCTCGCCGCCGAAGGCGAGGGCGCCGGTCAGGAGGCCTTCCACGAACCACTTGAAGCCCACGGGGGTCTCGCGGAGGCCGCGGCCCGCGCCCTTGACCACGCGGTCGATTATGCTGGAGCTGACCAGGGTCTTCCCTATCATGGCGGCAGCCGGCCAGCCCGGGCGGTGGCCCAGCAGGTAGCTGATGGCGGCCGCCAGGTAATGGTTGGGGTTCATGAGGGCGCCGCCGGAGACTATGCCGTGGCGGTCGAAGTCGGGGTCGTTGCCGAAGGCAAGGTCGAAGTCGGCGGAATTCCGGAGCAGGTTTGCCATGGCGTACGGGGACGAGCAGTCCATGCGTATGGCGCCGTCGGCGTCCAGGGTCATGAAGGAAAAGCTGGGGTCCACACGGCCGTTCACGACGGTTATGTCCAAGCCCCAGCGCTCGGCTATCGGCGCCCAGAAATGGACCCCCGAGCCTCCCAGGGGGTCCGCCGCGAGCTTCAGCCCCGAGCCCGATATGGCGGGCATGTCCACCACGCCGCCCAGGGCCTCCACGAAGGGGGCGAGGAAGTCGCGTTCGGAGACCGCGTCCGACTTCAGGGCCTTCGCGAAGGGGACGCGGCTGACCTTGGAGGGGTCGGCCAGGTATTCCGCGGCCCGCTTCTCGATCCAGCCGGTCACGTCCGTGTCGGCCGGGCCGCCGTGGGGGGGGTTGTACTTGATGCCGCCGTCGTCGGGGGGGTTGTGGCTGGGGGTTATGATGAGCCCGTCGGCCAGTGCCCGGGGGTTGCGGGCGTTGTGGTCGAGGATCATGAAGCTCACCACCGGCGTGGGCGAGTATTCCCTCCCGGCCGGTATCGCCGTGGGCACCCCCCGGGCCGCCAGGACCTCCAGAGCGGTCCTCCACGCCGGCTCGGAGAGGGCGTGGGTGTCCCAGCCCAGGAACAGCGGGCCCCCGTGGCCCTTTTCGGAGCGGTAGTCGGCCACGGCGCTCGCTATGGCCGCCACGTGGGGCTCGTTGAAGCTGCCGCGGGAGGCCCCCCCCCGGTGGCCGGACGTGCCGAAGGCGACCGGGGACGAGGGCGGGAGGGTGTAGTAGTCGGAAGCCAGGAGCGCTAGGTTGGTTAACCGCTCGGGGGGGGCCGGCTGGCCGCGCAGGGGGTCCAGGGGCATGTGGCACCTTAATGTTTGTCTGGATGGCGGAAAGGGACGTTAGCACGGCCCGGGCAGGTGGCGGCCCCGGCGGTCCGCGCGGGGCCGGGCCGCCCAGGGCGCGGGAATACCGGACGGCCCGCAAGCGTCGGGAAGCGGGAACCCCGGTAGGCCCGCAAGGGTCGGGAAGAGGAAATACCGTAGTGTCCGCAAGCGTCGGGAAGAGGGAATCCCGGAAGGCCGGAAGCGCCCGGGAGGGCGCCCTAATAGCCAGCTTCGGTGAGGAGCGCCGCGGCGCCTACCAACGGGGCGTTCCCGCCCAGAGCCCCCTTCGCCACGCGGATCTGGTCCATGCTGGCGGTGACGAGGTGGCGGGACATCACCTCGAGGACGGACGGGGCCATGAAATCGAAGGCGCCGGAGCCGCCGCCGCCGATTACGGCCAACTCCAGCGAGAGGAGGTTGAAGACGCCCGACAGCACGAAGCCTATCGCCTCCCCCGCGCCTTTGAATACCGAAAGCGACATGGGATCGCCCCTGGCGGCCAGGTCCAGCATGGCGAGGGTGTCTATCAGCCTGGGGTCGCCCTCGTAAAGGGTCTCCCGCCCCGCCGCTATCCACTCACGGGCTATGGCCGCCATGCCGATGGCCGAGGCCACGGTCTCCAGGCAGCCTGTCCGGCCGCATCCGCAGACGCGGCTGACCCCCCCCAGGGGGATATGCCCTATTTCGGCGGCGGAGGTGAAGGAGCCGTTCCAGAGGCGCCCCTCCAATATCAGCCCTCCGCCCACGCCGGTGCCCAGGGTGAGGGTGATCTCGTTTGCGCACCCCCTGCCCGCCCCCGAGAGCCACTCGCCCAGGGCGTAGAGGTTGGCGTCGTTTTCCAGCACCGCCGGGATGTCCAGGGCCTGGCTCATGAGCCTGGTTATGGGCACGTCCTTCCAGCCTGGTATGTTGGGAGCCATGACCACGATCCCCTCGCGGCGGCGGATCCAGCCCGGGGCGCCGATGGCCAGGGCCCTGGGGCGTCCGGAGGGGGAGGCGCCGTTCCAGAGCGCCTTGAGCTTCGCGGCTATCAGGGCGGCCAGGGCCTCGGGGCCCTTGCCCTCAGAGGTGGGGAAGCTGTCGAAGGCCAGAATCTCGCCCGCGCGGGTTATGAGGCCGCTTTTGACGTTCGTGCCGCCTATGTCCAGGGCCAGGAAGGTGTCCTCACCGGGCATCTTGAATCTCCTCCGAGCCCCCGGGGGGCTGCCGGCGCGCCGCCCCGCGCGGCAGGGGGGGGTAACGGGGTTACAGGCGAGCGCGATTATATCACAGCCGGGGGGGGCCTGCACCGGGAGCGGGAGGGTTGCCGCGGGCAGCCCCCCCTCCCCCCCCGCCCGGCGGGAACAACGGCCTGGCGGATAGGCCGGAAAAGCCTTGAAGCGGGTGAAAAGGGGACGGGGAGAGGGAGAGGGAGGAAAGGGGAGAAGGCTAGGGGGCTAAGGGCAACGGGGAGCGAGGGAAGAAGGCGGAAACGTCTGGAGGCCGTAAGGTGAAGAGGCAGGAAGCGGGGAACAGGAAATATGGGGGGCTGGGAAGGATGAAGCTGGAACGCCGAACCAAAAGGGCCCTTTCGGACTGTTCTGCGGACACGGAGGGCGGCAGACGCTTGCGTGGACGCGTGCGGGCGCTGGCGGGAGCGGATAAGTCCCCCCCGGCAACCAGGCTGGAAGAAACAAGTTATCCTGAAATTCACGCGGAAATCAGGATATAATCAAAGTTAAAACAGTAAAACATAAAGTAATGCTTAAATTAATTGATATAATACTTTAACTTGTTGGCCGGGGAGACGCCGCAAAACGAAGCCGTGAGGCTGGGGGGCCGGGGCCTGACTGGCAGGGCGTGGGAGGCGGGTCTTGGGAGGCGGGAGGCGGATTTGGCGGGGGGGGGAG
>JAIRZX010000720.1 GCA_031267005.1 Deltaproteobacteria bacterium | reverse complement strand
GGCGGCGGAAAACGCCGCGGGCGCGCGCTGGATAAAGCGGCCCCGGCCTGCACTGGCCCTCAGAACGGCCCAGCGCCTCGGACTGGCGGGTCCGGACAAGTCTCTCCCCGGCCCCTTTCGCGGCTTCCGTCACGGGAAGCCGGATAAGCCAGGCTTGCCCGGCAAGCCGGGAAAGCCCGGGGCCGAAGCCGCCGGAACCGCCGCGCGCGGTCCGGAAATGGCCCGCCGGGAGCCTGGAGCCGGCCCGGACACGGAAACGTCCCGCCCGGCCGGGGGTTACGCCGACCCCCCGGGCGCGGGCTGCGGGCCGTCAAGCGCCCGCCCCGCCCCCGCTCCCCCCATCCCCTCCGCCGTCGGCCGGGCGGGCCCGGCCGTATCCGGGCCGGCCAGGCAGCATCCGGACGGGCCCGCGAGCCCCGCCCGGCCCCAATCCATTCGAGGCTGACGGCGCATGGCTAAACTGACCGAAAAGGATCTCCTCCTCCCTCTCATGAAACTCGCCTTGTTCAAGCCGGGCTTCGTTCCGAAACTGGTGCACCAGAGGCTCGCCGGCATACTGGATCTCCCTGAAGCGGAGCTGAGGGCCCTGGAAGAGCCCGGACCGGACGGCGGCCCTTCCGAGATGGAACTCCTTGCCAAGACGGCCTTCCGGCAGCTCAAGGATGCGGGGCTCGTGAGGATGGCCTTCGCGGGACGCTTCCGCACCACCCTGCAGGGGGACCTCCTGATGAAATCCGCGAATCCACGGCTCGCCTTGGACGAGCTGGGAAGCCCGGCCTGGCCATACGGCCGGGGCGGAACGGGACGGGGAACCTGGGGCTGGGAAAATACGGTTGGAGGCGCGGACGCAGACGGGGATCCGCTTGCCCCGCCGGAAGGGGCGGGCGCGGCGGAGGTCGCCGGAGGGCCCGCTCAGGACCCGGCCGAGGCCCGCCGGTTCCCCGGATGGCCCTTCTCCGGTAGCGTCAGCCCCGGAAACCTCCCCGAAAGGCCTCGCGTGACCGCCGCGGTCCTCTATATCTTGGGGGATCTCAAGGAGGCGAGGGCCAAAGCCGTACGCTTGCGGATCTTCGATCTCCTGCGCGAGCGCGGGCTGCCAAAATGGACTGCGAAATCCTTCAACTTCGAGAAGTGGCTCAAGGCTGGGGTGGACCAGTCCATCCATCACCTTTTCGATTGCGGGCTCCTGGAGCGGGTTGACATCGGGCTCTTCAGGCTGTCGGAGTCCGGGGCAAAGCTCCGGGACGAGCGCCGCGAGGAGATTGGAAACGATCTGCTCCACGCCATAACGTCCGGCCTGCCCACGGGCCCCCCGGACGCCTCCCCCCCGTCCGGGGGGCCGTGGACGGAGGGCGAGGGCGGCGCTCCCGGAACCGGGGACGACGGAGGGCCCCGCGGAAGGCCCGCGCCCGGCGCCCCGCCTTTTCCCGTCTGGAACCCCGCCGCCCGGCGGCCGGGCTGGCCCTTCCTGCAGGGCGTGTCCTCGCTCCCCCGCCCCGACGGCCCCCGCGTCGCCGCGGCTGTCCTTTCGGTCATGGCCAAAGCGAACGGCGCTAAGATCCAGTCCGTCAGCGGCGAGGTGCTGGCGCTCTTAAATGAAGCGGGGTTCCCCCAACAAGAGGCTGAGTCCCGCAAGTTCCGCCATTGGCTGTCCCGGCACTGCTACCGAGCGGTAAAGGCCCTCAAGCGCTCCGGCTTCCTGGCCGTCTTCGGCCAGGCCTTCACCGGCATAACCGAAAGGGGGCTGGCCGCCTGCGCCGAGGGCGTGGAGGAGATGGTGCCGGGCCGCCCCGTCGGCTTCCTGGACGGGCTCCGTCCCGCCCGCGAACTGGACGGCCGCGGCGCCTGGGACCCCTGGGGGGCCTTGGACGTTTACTGCCATGCCTTGGAATCGATAGCTTTCCGCAGCCTCTCGCAAGCCGTACGCGCCCTCAGCCGGGAAGCGCTCTCGGAGCTGACCCGCCTCCTCGCCGACTCCGCCTGGAGCGGACCTCCGGGCGCCTACCGGGCGCATACGCCCGGCGCGCGGAACGTCCCGGGCGGCTTTAAGGAACCGGGCGGCGCGGACGCCCCTTACCCCCCTCCCGGCGGGCCGATGCCGCTCGTGGTCTTCAAGGCGGGGCTTCCGGCCGCCCGCGTCGAGCTGGAGCGGGCCTTTCGCGCAGGAAAGGCGGCCGGGGCCGCGCGGACGGTGTTTTTCTCGCCGAACGGATTCGACCCTGCCGCGCTCGACTACGCCCGGAGCCTGGCGGGAAGCCTGTACGCCGCGGACGGCCCCGCCATGGCGAAGCTCATGTTGGAGCTCGGCATAGGCACGGAGGTCTTCTCGACCGTCGAGCGCAAAGCCCCTGACCCGACTTTCTTCTCCATGCTTGAGTACACCCCCATCACGTAAGCCGGACCGGGAAAGCAGGCCCTTTTCGGGACGAGGCGTACGGGATAGCCTTCGTGCCGCCGCGGCGTTCCCCCGGACCGCTTCCCCCGGACCGCTTCCCCCGGAAGGCTCGCCGGAACGCTTTCTGCGGCCATCTTCCCCCGGAAGGCTTACGCGGGGAGGCTTACGCGGGAACGCCTGCCCGGAACACTTCCCCCGGAAGGCTTCCCCGATACGTGTCCCAGATAAGCTTCGCATGAGCGGCTCTCCGTCTTGCGTTGCCGCTCGCCGCGTTGAGGCGGGCGCCTCCCGCGGCGCAAGGCCCCGGGCCGCCCCCGCGAACGCCGCCGCCCGCGAGCGTCAGGAGCTTACCCTCCGAAGTGCGGAGCGCTTCCTCCGGTCCCTTTCGAAAACCAGGCTCCGGGACTGACGGACTGACGAACGCTTTCTGGCCATGCCTTTGAACGCGGACCGAATCAAATATAATTTGCAAATTACTCATTGTTGCGCTAAAATTAAATATATCCAGCTATTCCAGTCTCCCCAGAACCCTTTGCCAGCCAGCCTGTCGGGGCATAGGACCGAACCGCTTTTCGCGGCCCGGCGCTGATAGGGATTTTTTTTTCCATTATCTTTCCCTGTCTGCTTTCACGCCAGATTCACGCTTCGGATCTTGCCGCTCGCCCCCCTTTCCTCCGCCCTTCCGCCTCCGGCGTTCGCCGCGCAAAAATTATTTCCGGCCGCAGGCCCAGTCCGGCCCTCGGCCCTCCAAGCGAGTCCTCCATGCCAGAAATCAACGTGACCCACGTGCTGCTAGCCGTGCTGGCCCTGGCCGCCAAAGGGCCTGTCCGCCCCGAAACCCTGAAAGTCCCGGTCCTGGAACTCATGGGTCTCGACGCGGAGCCGCTGCCAGCCCGCGTAAAGCCGGTCGAGTACCGGGCTTCCGGCCTCCAGGGGCTGATCGACTTCGCCTGCGAGGATCTCGTGTTGTCCGGGCTCTTGAGCTTAAACCCCAGCGGCGCCCGGTCCATCGCCCCCCTGGGCTCTAAAAGCCTTCCCGTGGCTCTCGCGCGCATGGGCCCGGAGTTGGCCGAAAGGTTTCCGGGCTTCATGGGCTTGCCCCGCAAGGGAGCCGCCGACGACGGCCGCGGCCCCGCGCCGCATCCCAGAGCCGCAATCCCCGCGCCCCTCCGCACGGACGCGGGGCCGCAAGCCCTCAACCCCGTCCTGGAGCCCTCCCCGCTTTGGGCGGAGCCTCCCTCGCGACCGGGGCCGTACGCGGCGCGAGGGGCTTCCCGCCGGACGCTCCTTCCCAACCGTAATTCCGCCTCCGGGCTCCCTGCGGCGCACTTGCGGGGCGAAGACGCCTTAAGGGCCGAAGCCCACGCCAAGGCGGCCGAGGCCGCGCGGGGGGAGTACGCGAACAGGGCCAGGGCGACCGCCGCGAGGAAGGCCGCCAGGGCTAGGGATGAGGCCTACAGGGTCGACGCGCTCGCCTCGGAGGCGGAAGCCATGCGGGACGATGTCGCGCTCCGAGCCGAAGCGGCCATGCGGGAAGAGTACGCCTGGCTGGAGGGCGGCGGGATGCCTGGCGGGGCTGGCGCCGCCTCCGGCGGGGCGCCTGTGGCGGGCGGAAAACCCGGCGGGGCCGAGACCGGTGGCGGTGGCGGCAGCGGGTTGAAGGACGCGGATAAGCGCGCCCGGAGGGAGGCTGAGGAAGAAAAAAAGTATGAAGGCGCCGTCGCGTCCGGGGAGAGGGCCGCGTCCGCCGGGGTGGAGGCCGTCGCGCCGGCCGAGCGGGCCGCGTCCGCAGGGGCGGAGGCCGTCGCGTCCGGTGAGCGGGCCGCGTCCGCAGGGGTGGAGGCCGTCGCGTCCGGTGCGCGGGCCGCGTCCGCCGGGGTGGAGGCCGTCGCGTCCGGTGAGCGGGCCGCGTCCGCAGGGGCGGAGGCCGAGATGTACCGGGGTACGGCCATGCTGGATGAAGGCTTGCCGGAGGATGCCAGGCCGGAAGAGGCCATGCTGGATGAAGGCTTGACGGAAGATGCCAGGCTGGAAGAAGCCTTGTTGGAAGACGCCATTCTGGAAGAGGCCATGGCCGTAGCCGCTGAGGACCTCCTGTGGGAGTGGGCGTGAGGGCCGGAGTGCCGCCGGTACGATCCAGTTGCTAATGTCCCGTCCTCTCCGGGGCCAGCGACTTCTCGGCGGGCCCTGCGGCTCCACGCGCAAAGCGGCCATTACCGACGCCGCGTCCCTGTCGCGGCCGGCCGTTAAGGGCCAAGGCCCAAGCGCCTTCCACCGGCGGATTCCTGAGCCCGGCTGCCGCAGCGGCCCTGCCGCCATCACCTCCTCGCCTAGCCTGCCCGCCGTCTAAGGTCGCGCGGCCTCCCGCCCCAGGCGGGCCAGCTTCTGCTTACATGCCCTAACGCTCCTCGCGCCACCGGGAAGCGGGAAGCGGGAAGCGGGGAGCCGGGAAGGGACGCGATACACCTTCGCCGTCATCAGCATGATTCCGCGCCGAAAGGGCAACCCGCGGCAAAGGGAACCCAGTTTGCCCCGCCCAGAACGCCGTTGCCTGACCGGCTTGCCAGGCTGGGTGGCCCGTCTGCCCGAGGCATGGCCCGCCTGCCCGAGGCATGGCCCGTCTGCCCGAATCATGGCCCGCCTGCCCGAATCATGGCCCGCCTGCCCGAGGCATGGCCGACCTGCCCGAAGGCGGCGCCCACTGCCAGGCAGCTGAGCATGAACGCTATCAGGGAGCGGGAGCCGCTTTCCGCATATCACAGGCGCTCGCTAAGATCAGTTATTGTTGCAGCAAGTACGCGTAAGGCACCTGCACATGCTTTATTAAAAATTCAGTTGCGTCAAAACCAGATAAAGTTTTTCCTAAAAATTTTAATTCAATTAATCCGATCGCATATCGATATTCCTTACGGGTATTTCAATTTAATTTAATTTCCGCTAGAATTTATCCTGTTGAGCATCGAAAGACGGCGTCCACAGACGGCGGCGCCTCCGAAGCCTCCGTTCGAAAGGGCGGCTACGGGCCCGGCGCGCCGAAGCGCGGCCCGGCGGGGCCCGCCCGGGCCCCCGCGCCGGCGGCAAGGGGCCAGCAAACCCTTCCCCCCCGCAAAGCCGTGCGACCCATTATTCCTGAGAATGCACCTTTCAGGAATTTGCGCCCGGAGGGGCTTGGGCATATAATTCGCTTTTCGCCACCGCGCATCCCCGGCCCCCTCACGCCCCGCTTTCGACTCGCCCCGCCCTCCGCCACCCGGACGCGTTCCGCGCTCCGGAAAAGACCGCGGCGGGAAGGCGGACCTTGACCAGCCCCACAACCCGCCGTCCGTCCCGCGCCCTGGCCACGCCAGACCGCGGCCGGGGCACCCCCCGAGAACATGTCCGTGCCCCCCTTCCAAGAGATACTCGTGCCCGCGCTGGCCGCGATATCCATGAACAAGACGACGGCCCTGGACACCCTCGGGCGGATCGTCCAGCGCTTCACGCTGCCCGGCTCGAGCCTGTCCCTAACCGGCCCCGTCCCGGCCCCCGACCCCGGCCAGGACCCTTATTCCTCCGACAAGAAGGGCGGCGACTCCCTGGGAATCCGCGGCCGGCTCTTCTGGGCCGTCTTCTTCCTCGAGAGGGAGGGGTTCGTCCGCGCCTCCGCCCCCGGCTCCTACTCCGCCACCGTGAAAGGCCGCCGGGCCCTGCCCCTGATGCTCTCCGGGCTCGGCAAGGGGACGCTGAAGCGCTACCCCGCCCTCCGCCGCCTGGTCCCTTCGCCCCTGGACAAGGGCGAAGGGGGAGCCGGGAAGGCCGGCCCCGGGAACGGCGGCATAGACCTCTCGGGACTCCGCCCCTGGGAGGGCGCCGTCCCCCCGACGGACCCCGAGCTCGCCCTTTCGTGCCTGAAGGCATCGCTCGCCCTGGCGGGCCATGCCGCGAAGGACGGCAGGGATCTGAAGGCCCTGTCCCTCCGCCACCTTTCCGAGGACAGGGCCCGGGCCGGGGAGCCCCCGGCGGACCCCCGCGACCCGCAACTCCCCAAACGCCTCCGCGCCGCCGCCCAAAGCCTCAAGGCTTGCGGCCTCCTCGCCCGCGCCTCCCGAGGCGACGCCCAGGGCATGG
>JAIRZX010000693.1 GCA_031267005.1 Deltaproteobacteria bacterium | reverse complement strand
CTCCTCCTCCTCCTCCTCCTCCTCCTCCGGCGCCGGCCCCGGCGGTCGCAAAGGAGCCGACGGGCCCGAAGGAGCCGCCGATCGCGAAGGAGCCGACGGTCCCGAAGAAGCCGGGCTTAACGGCGTTTACCCGGCGCCGACGCACGTCTCCCAGGAATGGACGCCCGCCCTCCATTGGACCCCGTCCCCGGACGGGCGGGCGTCCTGGATACCCGAGCCGGGCCGCTTCCCCGCCTGGGACGGCGGCGCTATTGCGCCGCACGGCCCCGGCGTTCCCGCGGGGGGTGGCTCAGCGCGCCCGGGAAGCCCAGCGCCGGTCCCTGTGGCGTCCGAGCGGGAAACCGCGGCCCCGTCCCTCGAGCCAGCCCCCCCCGCTTCCGGCCTGGGCAGTTGCCCGGAAACCGCGCCGGGCGGGGCCCCGTGGCTCCCGTCCTCGCTGGGGCCGGGTGACCCCGCTTACGCCGCTCCCGGGGATCCCCTCTGGGCGGGCGGGCTCCCCTGGGGGGCGGAGGCGTCCCTGCCGATCGTCACGGAGCTTTTGGAGCAGGCGGGGATAATTCCTGTTAAGGGCGTGCCGGCCGCGAGCCCGGAGGTGGCGCCCCTGGGTACGCCGGAAAAGGCGAAGCCAGCGCCGGAGCCCGGCCGCGCACCCGCGGTGGACTCCGGGCGCGGGCGGACTGGCCCGGCCGAGACCGGGCCCCCCTCCCTGCCCGGCGGCGGCCTGTTTCGGGCGGGCTTGTCCCCGGAACGGGCAGCGGGCCCGTCAGCGGCCCAGCCCGGGAACGCCCCGGCGGCACGGGCCGAGCCGGCGGGGAGGTCCAGGCGCCCAGCAGGCGCGCGCGGGGGCGCAGGGAGCCTCCGGCCCCTCCCCTACGTGGGCGCGGTGCCGGTAAAGGCCATAAGGGACGACTTCCCCGTCCTGTCCGAGAAGGTGGGTGGCGGGCGCGATCTGGTCTGGTTCGACAACGCCGCGACGACCCAGAAGCCCAGGGCGGTTATTGACCGCCTGGTCCGCTACTACGAGCGCGAGAACTCCAACGTTCACAGGGGGGCCCACGAGCTCGCGGCGAGGGCCACCGACGCCTTCGAGGGGGCGAGAAGGAAGGTGGCCCGCTTCATAGGGGCCAGGAGCTCCGGGAACGTAGTCTTCACCAGGGGCGCCACAGAGGCCTTCAACCTCGTGGCGAACGCCTTCGTGAAGCAGAGGCTCTCCCCTGGGGACGAGATAATCCTCTCGCAGCTGGAGCACCACGCGAACATCGTGCCCTGGCAGGTTCTGGCGCGGGACTGCGGCGCGCTCATAAGGGTAGTGCCGGTGGATTCTTCCGGCCAGATCGTCTTCGGCGAGTACCTGAGGCTCCTGGGGCCGAGGACCCGTTTCGTCTCGGTGACCCACGTCTCCAACGCCCTGGGGACGGTGGTCCCGGCCGCGGCGGTGACGGCCGCCGCCAAGTCCAGGGGGGTGCCGATCATGATAGACGGCGCCCAGTCAATATCGCACATGCCCGTGGACGTGGCGGCCATGGGGGCGGACTTCTTCGCCTTCTCCGGACACAAGATCTACGGGCCGACGGGCATAGGGGCCCTATACGGGACGGACGAGGCGCTCGCGGAGGCCAAGCCCTACCAGACCGGCGGCAACATGATAGCGGACGTGACCTTCGAACGGACGCTGTACCAGCCGCCCCCCCAGCGCTTCGAGGCGGGAACCGCCAACATAGCCGGGGCGGTGGGGCTGGGAGCGGCCCTGGACTACGTGTCGCGTCTGGGCATCCACAACGTGGCGGCCTACGAGGAGTCGCTACTCCGCTACGCCACGGCCCTCCTCTCCGAGATCCCTGGCGTCGCCCTGGTCGGGACCGCCGCCTGCAAGGCGTCGGTCCTGTCTTTCACGGTCGAGGGCAGGACACTGGAGGACGTGGGTTCCAGGCTATCGGCCGAGGGCATAGCCGTCCGCGCCGGTCACCACTGCGCCCAGCCCATCGTCCGGCGCTTCGGGCTGGAGGGCACGGTGAGGGCGTCGCTGGCCTTCTACAACACCCCCGACGAGGTGGACTTCTTCGCGTCCGTCGTAAGGGAGATAGCCGCCGGCCCGCGTCCGGGCTGATAAGGGATAGGCGCGGCGCCAAAGAGGGCGGGGCCAAGACCGCCGCCGACCGCCCGGGGGCCGCGCCGGGGCGGTCGGCCGGGGCGGAGCGCCCGACCTCGCCGCGCCGGAAGCGCAAAAAAAGCCCGTCCCGTCGTCTCAGTCAAGGTTAATCCGCAATGCAGACGGAACCGCCAGCGGAAGCGGAACCGCCAGTGGAACGTCCTATGGCCGGGTAGGAGCTCTCAGACGCGGGGGACTCTCAAGCAGCGGCGGCCATGCCGGGACGGCGGGCCATGCCGGTGCGGCGGGGGTTTCGGGCACCGGGGATTCAGGCGGCGGCCTCATGGGTTCGATCGGGGCTCGCGTCGCGGCGGCTCCGGATGGGTCGATCAGGCCGAAAGCCCGAGCCGGCAAGACCGGCGCGGAGGGGGGGAGCGATGACGCAGCGGTTAAGCGACGGCGTGAAGGACCTGGTCGCGGCGATAACCTTGAGCTACGCCGAGATCCCGGAGCTCATCAAGATAGAAGCGGAGGACCAGATTAACAGGGACTCCATATTGGCGGCGCTCGTTCTTATAAGGAGCCTCGTCTTCGCGGGATTCTTCTCCCAAAAGCCCTTGAAGGCCGGCTACATCGAGTACCACGTGGGGGAGCTCCTGGAGGATCTGACCTTCCGGCTCCAGAGCCAGATAAGGCAGGCCCTGAGGCATATGGACCCCCGGCCCGAAGATCCGGAGGCCCAGGCCGCTTCGGTCGCCAGGAGCTTCCTGGGGCGGATTCCGGATCTGAGGAGGGTGCTCGCGACGGACGTGGAGGCGGCATACGAGGGGGATCCGGCGGCATTCAACCGTGACGAGATCATACTCTCGTACCCGGGGATCTACGCCATCATGGTGAACAGGGCGGCGCACGAGCTCCACCTCCTGGGCGTGCCGCTCATACCCCGGATGATGACCGAGCACGCCCACGGGGTCACCGGCATAGACATCCACCCCGGCGCGTCCATAGGCCACCACCTCTTCATAGACCACGGAACGGGGATAGTCATAGGCGAGACCACGATCATCGGCAACCACGTGAAAATCTACCAGGGCGTCACCCTGGGGGCGCTCTCCACCCGGGGAGGCAGGCTCCTCGACGGGGTGAAGCGGCATCCCACCATAGAGGACCACGTGACCATTTACTCCGGGGCCTCCATACTGGGAGGGGCCACCGTGATAGGGGAGGGCGTGGTCATAGGATCCAACGCCTTCATCACCAAGAGCATCCCCGAGCGCACGAAGGTGAGCGTTAAGAACACAGAACTCCAGCTTCTCTCGGACAGGAAGATGCCCGCCGAGGCCCTCCAGGAGGAGTTTTGGGACTACGTCATCTGACTTGGGCACCCGCTGGGCCAGGAAGTCCGATCTTCTGGGTAGGGGAAGCCGAGGTAACAGTTCACGGGAAGAACAGGCAACCCGTCAGCTCGAATGCAGGCCCGGCGTCGGCGGGGAGGGTGGCCAGCCTTGCATCGGGGATAGCGGAAGAAGCGTCAGGAGGTAATGGGCCTGTCCCGGGCGTGACGGGCCAGTTTTGGAGGGAGCTGTCCGGAAGCCTGGAATGTGCCCAGGCCATCCCGTGAAAGGATACCATGAGTCATCTGGTAAGGGCTTCTGGCCCCCCCGAAAGGCCGATTTGCCACTCCCCGTGAACGGATACTGAAAAATTCAAGCGTTCTAAATTTAGGGCAAAAAAGGGCATTTGCGGTTGGCTTGCCGACTCTCTCTTGGGTGTCAATGAGGGTGGAATCAATGAGGGTGGATGAGAGGGGAGAGTTTTCGCGGTGGAATCAACTAATGGCGCTACATATTCTGCTTGCAACTCCCCTCGGAAGCAGTATAATAGGACATAGATGTCGGCCTTATCGGAAAGGCTATGCTCTGGAACGTCGGGCAACGCCAGTCGATATTCTATTGGGCCCAGGGGGGAGATTTAAGTTTGGGATACGATAACCGCAAAGACCTGTTCCGCAGGTGCGAGTTGCTCAGGGGCAAGCCGCTGATCTCTTACGTTACCTCCATCCGGCCGCAAGCCTCGCTGGAGATGGCGGGCGATGCGATACTTCCCCTCATAGAGCAGGTGCAGGCAGTTCCGAAGGAAGACACCCGAGCGGACTTCCTTATAATCAGCAACGGAGGCGATCCGATAACCGCGTTGCGGATTATTAACATCCTCCGGGAAAGGTTCGAACAGATCTCTGTCCTGGTTCCGTACACGGCCTTCAGCGCGGCAACCTTGCTGGCTCTCGGCGCTGACGATATCGTGATGCATCCTTTTTCGAATCTCGGTCCGGTGGATACCCAGATTAGTGTTGACATGCCGGACAAGTTCGGTCGGGACAAACAATTTTGGATCAGCACTGAAGACATAAGGCACTATTTTGATTTCATACGTTCAGACGCCGGGATAACGGATCAAGCGTGCTTGGCTTCGGCGTTAAACTCGCTTGCAGACGCAATCAACCCTCTGTCTATCGGCGAATCGAAAAAATGCCAGCGCCTTTCCTTGTCGCTTGGAGCGAAACTGCTGGAAACCCATCTTAAAGGAGACAAGGCCAAGATCGACTCTATCGTGGACGCTCTCAATTCATCGTATCATCATCACGGGTACGCCGTAAGCCGGAAAGAAGCGAAAAAAATCGGCTTGGAGGTTACGGAACCGGACGCCGAGCTTGAATTAATCATGTGGGATATTTGGCTGGACTATTGCGACGAAATGAAATGCAACACTGCATTTGACGTATACGGCGAACTGATGAAGAACCTCCAATCAAGGCGATTCATTCATAACACCCTGGCCAGCTTGCCTTCGAACGTTGCGGCTCAAATATTACCGCAGTTCAGCGTGGATTCCGCAAGCCGGAACCCGCTGGAGGGTCCGGAGGCAACGATTGAAGTCGCAACTTTAGCGGGCGAAATCGAAAGTATCAGATTGGCTCATGCTTTTGAACTTAAGCACTATATAACCTGTTCCCGCAATTCCGGCATGGATTTTGACGCGAGGGTAATTGAAATTCCAGGAAGCTGGAAACGACTGGGTACCTGAAGGAGGCATCCATGAAAGCCAGACCAGGATGGAAACCGTATAAGATTGTGTACCCGGGCCCCCATCTGATCCAGACGTCGGGACCGCCGGGTTCAAGCTTCGTAATCCGTAACATACCGCTCGTTCCCCCCATCGCGGAAGACTCCAAAAAAATTTCGCCCCCCGGAAAGGACGGCGTGGCCGTCCGGGATCCTGACTCTGGGACGGACGGCGGAAGGCCTGGCGGCGCGGGAGACTAGTGTCTATTCGCATAAATCAGTAGGTGAATCCGAGAGTTCACCGGCCCCCCCCTGCCCAGGATCGCCTCCAGCCTGCCCAGGACCGCCTGGTTTGAAACTTGGGGCGGATCGCGGCCTGGAAGGCCGGGATCGCGTTTCGCGACGGCGGCGCGGGCGCCGGGCCCCGAGGCGCCCCCGAGTTTCCGGCTTATAGTTCCCCGCGGGCCGCGGCGGGGAGGAAAACTGGATCTTGAGCGAATGGAAAAGAAAATTCGGTAATAAGATCCCCCGCGACTCAAAAATTCAGATCTTCCATTATGTTTACGGCATTCTCCATTCCTCTGACTTTCGTGAGACATTCTCGGTAGATCTAAAGAAATCTCTCCCGAGGATTCCTCTTGTATCGAATGCCCATGATTTCCTGGCATTTGTCGAGGCCGGGAAGGCGCTTGCTAAATTCCATCTTGGATATGAGACCGTGAAGCCGTATCCCGCCAAGCTCAACGGGGGCCGATACCGGACGCTTTCAGGTGGAAAAGATGCGTTTCTGGAAGAGGTCGGACGGGAATGCCGACAGGACTGTCATCCAGTACAGCGATCTCGTACGAGTGGAGGATATCACGCTGGAGGCGTACGAGTACGTCGTGAACGGCAAGTCCGCCATCGACTGGATCATGGAGCGCTACCAGGTCAAGACGGACAAGGATTCCGAATAGGAAACGATCCTAACGATTGGGCTCAGGAACACGACGAGCCCAGATACATACTGGCTCTTCTCTTGCGGGTGATAACTGTGGGCCTGGAAACAATGCGGATCGTAAAGGGATTGCCCAGGCTGGACTTCTCCTGAATGAGCCTTATACTCGACCGCCCAGTTTAGAGTATCCGGTTCGTTCGGGCAACGAGCTTCATCGCGTGTTTTTTGCTGGGGCTACGTCCTTTGTTGCCGAATATGCCTTTATGGAAAACTGGTATC
>JAIRZX010000692.1 GCA_031267005.1 Deltaproteobacteria bacterium | reverse complement strand
TGAGTTTGGGGCACTCGCGTGAGACCCGCTCCAGGCGTCCCGGTTCGACGAGTGCGGCCACGGCCGCGTGGGGAGCTGTCTGTGGAGGGCGGGGTCGTCCGGGGCGGGGGGGGGATCCCCCGCGTGCCTAGCCTCGGCCAGGAGGGCGTGGGCCGGGTTGCGGAGCTGCCTTATAGTGGCGGCGGCGAGCCCGGCCGCCGCCTGGAGCTAAGGGAGCAGGAACTCTTCGGGGGTCATGGGGGCGGGGTCTCCCTAGACGCCGGGGCCGCTGCCTGGGCGCGGCTCCGGGGAGGCGGGCGGCGCGGGCGGATCGCCAGGGCACGTGCGGTCCCCGTGCTTGGAGGCTGCCGGGCCGCCCTTGGCCAGGGCGGCCTTGCCGGAGGCGGGCGGACGGCTTCCCGCGTCCTTCAGTTTGTCCATGGGGGGGTGGAATTTCATGAAGGAGGGGTCACGGGTAAGATAGGTCCTGGGCATGTACGTGATGCCCGTCTTCAGCGCCTCGCGCCCCTCGCCGGTGATGGTGAAGGAAAAGCGGGTCTTCCTTTCCAGGAGCCCCGCGTGCAACAGGTACTTGAGGGACCAGTTGAGCATGTTGTCGAGCTTGGTCTTCTTCTGGAAGGGGACTCGCTCGGCCGCGGCGTCCTTGGGGATGCCGAGGCGGGACGTCACCGGGGCGCGCAGCTCAGGGACGGCCACCACGGGGCAAGCGTTCGCCAGCTTGAGGACGGGCAGGATGAAGTCGTCGATGGACGGGAATGGCATGTCAGGTTCGGTGGCAGCGTCCGGCGCGCGGCGTCGCGGCGGCCGAGGCATATCTGGTGCAGGGAGGGTCGGGCCCGGTCTGGGCCTGTCGGCAATATAGCGTATTGGCTGGCGTAACGGCAAATCGGCCGGAGAAGACGGTCAAGAGCGGCGGGGCAATCCCTTGAAATTCGTCGGCTGAGGGGATCCGGCGGAGAAGGGAGGCAGCCCGCAGAGGGGCCAGGGAGCTTATACCCCTCTCCCTTCAGGCCCCGAGACGATCTCCTCGCATTCTTTCTGGATCGGGCCGTTCCAGAAGGCCCGGACGAAATGCGGGGCACCGACGAAATGGGTGCCTGTCCCGGGGATGGCCTGTCCGCTGGTTTTACGTGCCGCTTTCGCCTTCGAGCCAGGAACGAGGAGGGAAGCGGAGCGGGAGCTTTTCCTTTTCCGGTCGGGAAGCCGTGGGCCATTCGCGGGGAACAGCGCGGCTGGGCGCGTTAGGGGGCTGCGTTTCGGTATGCCCACGCGGCGCATAACGCCTGGGCGCTCTTAACGGACACCGGAACTAGCCGTCGATCCCCGCGAAGAAGCGCGGGTCCGGCACCCTGCAGACAAGCTTCCGTCTGACGTCCACGCCGACCCCGTAGCCGTACATGAGCGAGGCGAGCTTCTTGGCGTCCAATGCGCAGAGCATCCCGGCGTACTCCTCGATGCGCGAAAGAGCGTCGGGATTGAAACCGCAGGGGCAAACGAATATCCCCCTTACCTCGTTCGCGTCGTTCATGGCCTGCAACATCGCCTCGACGTCGGCGCGGGATGCGGGTCCGCCTGCCTTGGACATGAAGCGGACGCTCGTCTCGTCGTTGACCGTTGACTCGAGAAGCCCTTCGATCCTGCAGCCCCATTTGCCGTCGTCTGCGACGGCGGGGTTTTTGGAGGCGAGCCTCAAGGGCTCTTTGAGTCGGCGGGCGAGGTCCTCAAGCGGCTTCTCCTTGAGTCTGCTGATTTTCGACTCAAGCGTGGCGATGACACGGTCCCTTATCAGGATCAAGAACTCCTTCATGGCATCCGCCGGGTTTAAAGCGTCTGAAGCCGCCCGGTCGGACCTGCCGCCGCCCTGCTGGGCCGTGAGGACGGCGTCGGGAGGCGCGGGGACGGTGGGGGGAGGGGAGGGTTGTAGGCCGGATGGGAAACCGAGGACGAGTTGCTTGAGGGCCTTTTGGCTGATGGACTCCAAGCGTTTCGAACGGACCCACTTGCCAATGTCCGTTATCTCGTATGCCCCCCTGCGGACGTTCTCCAAGCACCTCTCTTCCCTTAAGGCGCTGACGGCGTAGCGCGCCTTGTCTCCCAGCCATTTCTTGACTTTCCCGGACTTCCTTATCTTCTGTAGCCCTGCCGTCTGCCTGAGGCGGGTGAACATATCCGCCTGAATCTCCTTCAAGGAGTACGGTCGGGGTTTAGACCCGATAAACGACAATACTGCGGCGGTGACGGGGTAGTTGCCCGGAAAGCTATTGCCGAGGCACATCCCGTCCGTGAAGGGCCACCCGGGAAGCGGCAGTGCGGTATCCCCGCAGACGCCGTCCGCCGAGGACGCGCGGGCGGCGGGAGTCGCGGGAGGCGGCGCGTCCCGGACGCCGTTCGCGTCGCGGGCCGTCTCTGTCGCGTCGCCCCACCCTCCGTCGGTCTGGTCGGCCGTCCCCCGGCGTAACTCGAGGGTCCCCTCGTAACCAGGGGAAATGTCATTCAGGGTCACCCGAGTGACGGGTGAGCTGGTCGCGGCGAGGCGTGTGCCTTCGGGGGTTGCCATGTAACGCCCGTCCGGGAGCAACGTTATTAGGGATGCGGCCTCCAGGTGCGACAGGGCATCTGCGGCCAAGTCTTCGGTAAGGCGCTCCAAGGCCCCTCCGGCGGCAAGGAAGGCCTGCGCGTCTTTTAGGCCGCGCAGGACGGCGACGAAAGTGGGCAAGTCGGTCTTGGGAGAGATTCTCGTTTTCGAAGCTGAGAGTATGAGGAGCGGTTTCAACAGATCGTCTAAGGAGAGGTCGGGTTTGATCATGATCTTCACGGGTTCTCGACCGTCGGTCGGTGAATGGGAAAGAATTGCGAATCAGGTGGCAGGGCGGTTGCAGGCACCTGCATGGCCTTTCGCCGACGCCGCCGTCAGCTTCCCAGAGTTTTGAAAAAGCCCTGGGTTACGTTCTTGAGCTGCCCGACGGGGAGTTCCTCTACGCCTATGCCCAGGTCGTACATGAGTTCGGCTACGGCAACGGTACCGACTACCTTGATGCGGGGCGAGAGCCGCACCAACAGAGCCGCCGCCTCCCCGCTGAAGTCGCCGCGGGTGAAGAGGGCCCAGCCGTCGTCGCCCTTGGAGTCCATGATGGCCGCGAAGGCCTTCAGCGACGCGAGGGCGGCAGGGCCTTCGGCGGCGTCGATCGCGATGGACGGCATCCCAGAAGGGGGCGTTTCCCTGCCCGCACCTCCGGCGGCGCGCGTGATCTCGCCCGCCAGGCGCCGGAAGCCCTCCCGCCCAAGCCTGCGGACGAATTCGGCCATATCGGCTACCGCAGCCTCTTTGATCTCCCGCTCGAAACGAAGCAGGTTCGTTAGGGCTTCAGATCTGGCCATGGCCTCGCGGTACTGGGGGTGTTGCCACAACGAGCCGAAGTCCAGCCTTTCCGGGTTCCCGGCCAGGGTCTTCCTGCCCTCCTCCGTCACCCTGTCCATGGGGCTCTCGTGCGCTCTTTTGAGGAGCCCGGCGGCCTTGAGCCGGTAGTCGGCGGAGCGGACCCTCTGGACAAGGGAGGGGTCGCCAGAGTCGGGAGCGGGGCTTCCGTCCTTTTTCCTGCGTTCGGCGAGGAACCGCAAGGCGGAGTCCTTGAGTGTTTTGCCGGAGGCGTTGGCGCGGCCAGTTAACTCTGCGGCGGCCTTGAGGACCGGGAGTAGGAACTCCTTGGTGGAAAGTTTGGGCGGGTGTCTTTTCATTATTTTTCCGGATTCAGCCTTGAAAGCAGGCGGGAGATGGATGAAAGAGGGTTGGAACGAATCCATGATTAGTGCAAATAGATATAATTAACTAATAAATAATTATATAAAGCATATGCATATAAAATTATGGAAAGTCTGCTGTCGATGGTAATAAACCAGACTGAGCGTACTGGCTAAATTTGAAAGAATTTGCGAACACTATAAGAGATTCCTGAGCTGTTTGCAATTTTCCAAGGTTCGGGGGCATGGAGGGTTTCCGGAACAGGTCGGTCTAAGAATTATAGTAAATGATCACCTTT
>JAIRZX010000685.1 GCA_031267005.1 Deltaproteobacteria bacterium | reverse complement strand
CCCGCCGCCAAAGGACCTTGGAGAAATCGGAACGGCAGTCCAAAGCTTCAGGACCGTGGCGTCCGGGGGCCGCCCCGCAGAACTCCCTGGCGGTCCCTGTCCCGCCTGTGCCCGTCATCGCGCTTGCAAACGCGGGGGCTAACGCAAGGGAGGCAACCGCCGGGGAGCTGTCCGCGTTTGGTGCACTGGAAAATTGGATCAAAAATCAATTGATTATGTAAAAAATTTGGTTTCAATATGCCGCGTTAACAATTTTTATAAAATTTTGTAGGTCAATAATAAAACGGGGGAGATCAATTTTGTGATACCCATTATCTATTTAGATTCTTAGTGATTTCTTTGGGACTTTGGGCCTTTGGAACCTTGACACTTTGGCGCTTTGGGTTTTGGGCGATGAGGCGCTTCGAAAATTTGGACGCATTGGCGCCTTGGCCATATTCCATTTCGTGCTGGTCATCCAGGCAGACGGCAAGATATGATTCCACTGCAAAAAACTATTCCCTCCTCAAATGTGAGGGTGAACGCTATGCGTCATCGGCATCGATACACCTGGATTAAAGCCAAATCCTCGCCAGTTCTCGCTTCCCTCACCAAAGCACTCAGGCCTCTGAAAGGTCAAGTGAGGGGGGTTCCGCAGTGGAATCAAGATATCACGGAATGCTACCTCAGAGGCGTCGTGGAGGCCCCTCCCGTCGTTCCGCGAGGCACGAGAACAGTTTACACCTACGACGCGGCCCTGTCGAAGGACGCCGATCCCGAAACCGAGAAGCACCTTTTCCATAAAACGCTCACGGCCTTCGGCCAGCTTCCCTTAGAGCCGCTGGCGGCGCGGCGGCCCTACTGACCAAGAAAAGCGCCGAGGCCGCGCGTCACCGGAAAGGGAATGCCGCCGCAAGGCGCAAGGCCTTAAGCACCGCTCCGGTTTGTCAGAAATTCCCTCCGTACCCTCCCGCAGCCCATAGCCGCCGGAAGACGCGCGGCTATGGGCCGCTTCGGACAAACAGGGCATGGCGGCAGAAGCGCCCTTGCGCTTCCGCCGCGGGAGGAGCCGCAGTCTCCGGGACGGCATGGCTGGCTGACGGCCCCCGCAACCGGCAAGGCGAGCAGGTCAAGACGGCATGGCGGGGAACTTGAACGCGCGGCGGGGCGGGGTAGTTTCCATGCGCTCCAAGAGGCCGCTGGCGCCCTACAGGCCGGGGTAGCACGGACGCCCCGTACCAGGATCCTTTATGCCCCGCAGCCACGAGAGGACCCCCGCGTCGTCCAGCCCGGGGAGCCCGCCGGCCCCGTCGCTGCGGACGTGCAGGATAACCGGCTCCACCGCGGCGCCGCGGGCGTGGCTCGCGAGATCGGACAGGCACCTGCCGCCCCCCCTGCCGCCGTGGGTCAGGAACAGGGCCAAGACGCTGCCTCCGAAGTCGAACTTGGGCAGCCAGCTCCTGACCGGGCCCGCGAGCCCGGAGCGCCACACCGGGCTCCCGGCCAGGACGACCCAGTAGCCGCCGGGGCCGGGGTACGCCGGGGCGAGCCAGGGGAGGGCTCCTAACCTCTCTTCCTCGTCGAGCGCTTCGTCGAGTCCGGCCCCCTCTCCGGGGTAGGGGCTCGCTGGTTTCAGGGCCGCCAGATCGCCCCCCGAAAGCCTGGCCACGATCTCCGCGAGCTTGGGCGTGCTCCCAGAATGCGAGTAATAGACCACAAGCGTCCTCGCGGCCGGAACGGCGCCCCCCCGTCTGCCGGGGGCGGGGGCGGGACGCTGGACCAGGCGGGAAGGCGCGCCGGAGATCTGGCGCAAGACAGGGCGAGCGCCTGGACTGGAGACGGGGCGGTCTGCGGCGGCGGATGGCGGCGGGGCGCCCGTCCGCCTGGAACTGGAAAACATGGATATCCTTTCTTCCGGGCGGCGGGCAAGCCGGGCCAGCCCGTTCCATAGGGCGGCAATCGCGTTTCCGCGATGCCGAGGCCCGTCCACGGGCGGAGAGCCCGGGCCGCTCCCGCGTCCCGGCGACACAGGCTCGCGGGGGGCTTCCGGAGGCAAGCCACCCGAAAGGGCTCTTCGCCCGGCGCCGCCGGGAGCCGGGGTAAGGTTCTCTTCCCCGAGCGGGCCTCCGGACCGGCAGAGGGCACTTCCGGACCGGCAGAGTACACTGCGGCGCACGTCGGATCAATGGGGCAAATCATATCATATGACGATCTTTCCGGAACGAAAGAGTCCGGTACGCCCTGGATCATGAGTGAAACACCGCACGGAAACGGGCAACTCGCGCGTGGCGGGCTCTAATTACGGAAGGACGGCCTGCCGCATGGCACCGGTCCCGAGCCGCAGGCAGGAGCGGTACTGAACTCCGTCGCCAAGGCGCGCTGATCGGCAATCGGTTCGCGCAGGAGGCTCAAAGCCCGGCGTTTTTCTCCAATCCGCCGTACCCACTAAGGAAATTAAGAAATATCAGAAATAAAATCTCTAGGCTTACAGGGACGGAGCGTAGGGCGCGTTTCCGTTTCCTTGGAGCTTGGCAAACAAGGACTGGACGGAGAAGTTCGCGTTCGCCTGACTGCCGAGGCGGATCTGGCAAACGCCATAAAGCCGATGCGAGACGTCCGCCCGGCGGACCCGGACCGTCTGAAGGCCTTCCCCGGCCGGGAGCCGGGCGGGACGCCCAGGAACGTCCCCTTCGCCAAGGAGTCCTCCGTCTTCTGCGCCATGAACCTTTTCAGCCAGCTGGAACGCGGCCCCCCCCCGCCCCGCTCTCCCCGGGGAGTTCCCGGCGTTTTTGAACTTCGCCGAGACCTCCATGCCGGTGCTGGACCTCCGGTAGTTCCAGATCCTCTGCATTCCGCCTGCCTCGCCGCGAGACCGGGCTCTTCCGGTATCCCGCCCCCTCCGATTGAGGGCTCCGCGCCTTAGACAGGCCGAGTCCTGGGCAACAGATGCCGCATGACGGCGCCCCGGATGCCTCAGCCGCCCCGGGGCCGTTCCGACCTCAGGGCAGTTCCTCTCCGAAGCTTTCACGAACTGCCGGAAACCGCGCGGGGCGAGGCGCGATGACCGTAACCGCCCGGCCGGGCTTGAAGCGGATCCGGACCCTCCGTCGCCCCCGAAAGGGGCGGGCGGCGCGTGGTGCCCCCGTTCCTCTGGCTGGCTGTTCGTCTTCGTCAAGGACTTTAAACATCCTTGGGTCGGAAAATTGTTCTGGGAGACGGTAGAGCGCAAAGGCAAGACCATTCACGTAGTAGGTTGCTGAGTTTAACTTAGGTTATGCAGTCATGGCTGGCATAGCCGTTGAAGAGTCGCAAGCACCCTTTCGGGAATAGAAGAATTCCTGCTTCATAAACGCTCATCCCCGTACCGGCAAACCCGTAAACACAAAGATTGTCCGGTCGATTGGAAATCAGGGATAACGTCAGCCGACGTCGGCGGAATTTCCCAGGACTGAATCCGGTCCGCTTTGGCGCTTCGCGAGTTTGGTCAGGAGCGAGTTTTCAGCCTTTTCAACTTTCCTGCTGGGTTAATCACCTCGTCCAAGATCCGCCAAGCGGACCGGAAGCAGGCGTTGCGAAAGCAAGTCCAGGGTATTCCATACGGTTTAAAAGCGTGTATTCCTTCTGCGCCTTAAGCCCAAGCCAAAGCCAAAGCCCGACGATAAGTTCGCATAACGCGTTTTCCTTGTAACCATGCTTGCCGACATTCTCCAGCGCGTCGTAATGCCGTCCGTGCCAGTCCATGCCGAAGCCGACTATCTGATACGCCTGGTTTGCCAATATCAAGTTCATGAGCTCCCGTTTAACACCTCTGCGAGGCGAATCGATACCGGCGCCAACGGACGGCTCCCGGTTCAGCCGTCTCGTATCAGGTGCTTTGTTTCGCAATCTCCCTCAGCCCCGCGCAAACTCGGCCCCGCGCAAAATATTACGCAAACGGCAGTAGCCGTTCCCGCTTCCTGCCACGGCGGCGATCATCTCCAGTCGCCTATCACCACGAAGGACGACCAGTAATAAGGATGCGAAAACCCCTTGCCCTCCCAGGGAGGGGCGTCAAGCGGAGCCGCCTTAGGAGCGGCGTCCTTGCCGAGCGGGGCGCCCCTCCTCGACGGCTCCGCCGTCAGGCCAGTCTGCCGCATGACAGCGAGCTGTGCGGAGCGGAGCGCGTCCGACTTGCTCTCCCCGTCGACGTAGCGCCGCCTGTAGAACTCCCGCATGAGTTCCGGGGCGGACATGTCGTCCACCGGCACGAGGGCGGCCAGAACGGCCGAGGCGCCGAGGAGCTGGAGCGTCTCGCCCAAGCTCTCCACCTCCCTCCCGTCCCGGTTGGCCCTGGCGCCGGAGCCAGTGTCGCAGGCGGAAAGCGTTATCAGGTCGAGCCCGGTAAAGTCCAGATCGCGCGCGGAGCGCATCTCCGCCAGGCTCAGGACTCCCCCGTCACCGAGAAGGAGGACGCTGTTCCGTCCGGAGGACGGGTCGAGCAGGAAATGGCTCGCAACATGCACGACCGGGGCGCCCGACGCGAGGCTCCGTGACAAGGCCGCGCGGTCAAACGCTTCGTCCATGAGGATTTCCCCTTCAAGCGCCCCCTGGGGGGACTCCGGGGTTTTCACTACCGCAACTACCTCCGCCGCCGCCCCCGGCAACGGCGGTAAGCCCCGCCGCGCGGCCGTGAGCCCCAGCGCGCGGGCGTGCGCCGGGCCCCCCCGCGGGCTTTCCGACAGGCGGTTAAGCGTGGCGGAGGTGAAGACGGAGGTGGGGTACTTCTCGGCGAGCCACCGCTCCCCGTCCCACATGGCCGCCGCAGGCACGTAGCGCAGCGCCCCGTCCAGCGACATGACTATGGAGCGCACCCCCTCCCTCTCGAGCGCCTCCGCCGCCGGAGCCACCACCAAGTCGTAGAGCGCCTTGCCGGCCGGCCTCGGATCCTTGGACGGATCCTGGACGAGGTCCCTGAACGCGAGCGCGAGCCTCGCCACTTCGCCGGATCCCGCCGGGGAATCAGCCACGAATATGACCTTGGTCCCGACTACGACGAGATACAGCTTCTCCGGGGCGCTCACCGCGTACAGAAGCGCGGCCCCCCCTCCGGCCGCCTCCAGGGCCACGCGCCTGGCCATGAGGGCCTTCCCCGCCGCCGACGGCCGCGCGGGCGAAACCGGTCCGAGGAGCTCCGGGATCCCGTCGCATAAGGCGGAAAAGGCCGCCTTCCCTTCCCCGATGCGGCTTTCAAGCTCCGCCAGGCGCGCGGCGCCGCCGGGATTCCTTTCCTGCTCCCTCTCGGTCAAAAGCCGGGCCCTTTCGGCCTCGAGCGCCGCCGCTGACTCGACGGCCTCCAAGTACCTCAAGTACGGAGCCTCGTCCGGCGTCCCGGCGAACAGCTCCAGCGACGGCGCGTCGGATGCGTAACCTGCGGCTGGTTTTACGGAATCGTGACCGGGCGCGGCCTTCCCCGACCCGGCGGCGGGGGGTGCGGGCGCCCGCCCCGACGGCGCTTCAGGCGGCTCCTGGCGGCGCGCCCGCTGGTCCGAAGCGACGTCCCCTGAATCCCCCGCCGGCCGGCCGCCGGAAGCTCCCCCCTCCCGCGTGCCGGAAGCGTCCCCGGCCCGTGCCGCAGAACACCGGGCGGCCGAAGGCCCTGAAATCCGGGCGGCGCCGCCCGCCGGATTCCCCTCGGCGGCCGATGGGGAAGAGCGCCCGGAACCCGCCGCTGACGCCGGGACGCCTCCCGCTCCCGGGCCGGAGAGATCCAGACCGGCAAGCTCGTCGTCCTTAAGCATCATGAGAACCGCGAGCGCTTCGTCTATCCTGCCCTCCCTCATGAGCAGGTCGAACAGTTTCCGGTGCATGAAGTCCACGGTGGGAATCCAGCTTCGAGTCAGCCTCGCGTCCAGCGCCTCGAGCCCGCCGCGCGCTGCCTGGACGCCGCTTACGGCGAGCTTGAAGAAGAACGCGGCGGATCCCGGATCGCCGCGTTCCAAGGCGATCTCGCCCAGGTTGGCTGCGGTGTAGGCGCGCAGCCGGAAGCCCCCGGCGCCTAGGCGGCCCTCGGACTCCAGGGCGGAAACGAGAGCGGACCACGCCCCCGCCAGATCCCCCAGCCCGCGCCGCGCCGCGGCGAGGTTGACGCGGATTGCGAGCGTGCCCTCCGAATCTGGCCCCGTAAGCAGCTCCTGGGACTCCAGCGCCCCGCGCAGAAGCTCGAAGGCGCCCGCGTGGTCGCCAAGGCCATCCATGGCGAAAGCCAGGCTGTTTAGGGCTTCCACCGTTTCGGGGTGCCCGGGCCCCAAGGTTCTCCGGCGCCCCTCCAGGACCTGGAGCCAAAGCTCCCGCGCCCGCTCCCGCTCGCCCAGCCACCAGCAAGCCTCCGCGAGGCCGGCCGCGGCCTGAAGCGTCTCCGGCGCGTCCATCCCGGCGATCCGCCCCCGCCTTTCCAGCAAGTCGCGGAACGCGTCCCCTGCATCGGAGTAGCGTCCCAGGCGCAAGTGCAATTCGGCCGAAACGGCCGCCGCCTCCATGGCCCGGGGATGATCCGCCCCAAGCTCCCGCTCGAGTTTCCCGGCGTCCAGCGCGAAAAGCCCCAGAAGACCCTCCGCCTCCAGCACGGCGTCGGCTTCCGCCGCGGCCCGGACGCGGCCCAGCGCGGAAGAGAGTTCCGACACGAAAGGGCTGTCCCCGCCCAAAGAGACGGCCCCCCGCTCCACGGCGGCCTCTAAAAGCCGGAGCGCCTCGCCCCTCTCCCCCCTGCGTTCAAGAAAGAGGGCGAAATTATGCATCGCCGCGAGCCTGTCGGTATTGCCCTCGGGCAGGTTCTCCTCCAGGGCGGCCAGAGCCTCGCCGTGGAGCGCGCCAGCCTCCCCGAATTTTCCGAGGACCTCCATCTCGCTGGCCAGGACGGCGCGGGCGGCGGCGGCGAGCCTGGCCCCCCCCGGCCGCGCCCCCCCGGCGGCGGATATGATGTTTATGAGCGCGGCGGCGGCCGCTACGTGCTCACCTTCGGCCGCGAGCTCCCTTGCGAGGAAAAGCCTGGCGGAAAGCGTCTGGGGGTGGTCAAGGCCCAACGCCTTTCCCGATCGGTCCGCCAGCTCCTTCATGGCCTTCCGCGCCGTGCCCGACCCGTCCCTGGACCAGGAAAAAAGGATCGCCGTCTCCAGCGCGTAAATCGCCTCGGCCGAATCCTGCCCCGGCTCCGAAGCGAGGAACTCGGCCGCCGCCTCGGCGGGGCGCCAGATCTCCTCCCCGCCGCCCCCGTAACCCTCCAGCGCCTCGCGTGCCGAGCGGCTGAAGGCCGCGAGCGACCTCGGATCGGTCGGCTCGTAGGCGCGACCGGCCGCAACCGCAAGTTCCCGCCAGGCCGGGGCGGCGGCCCGGCTGTCGGAGAGTGCGCTCAACTCCGTTGCCGATGCCCTCAAGCTCTCCAGCCCAGGCTCCATGGCTTCGAACGCCCAGGACGGCATGTAAGGGGCAAAGCCCGCGTTAGCCTTCCCCCTTGCGCTGGGGTCCGCCTCCTCCGGCGGATTCGCCGCCGCCTTGCCCTCCGCCGCCATGGCCTCCGGAGTCCTGCCCTCCGCCGCCATGTCAGCCGATGTCCCGTCGGAGGCTTTCGGCCAGGCGGGGCCGACGTCCGAGCCCGTAGCCTCCGCTGCCCGGACGGACAAGGCGAGGGCTTGCCGCTCCGCGGCTCCTATCCAGGGCTGAACCGCCAGCAGGAAGGCCAGCGCCGAGAACCCCGCACGGGCGGCGGTAAATCTTCGGCGGACGGGCGGGAGCGGAGCCATCGATCGATCTCCTTTGCGCGAGACGCTTAAGCGCGCCATGACATGCTCCTGGCCGGCCGCCCGCAAAGAACCGGCGGGAGACGGAGAAACGCTCCCCGGACGCCTTTTAGCCAATCCCCCTCAGGCGAGGGGCTACCGGCACGCCTCCGCCGCCGTCCCGGCGCCGGGCAACGTCCCGGCCTCAGACATGCCCGAGCGCCGCCCCAAGGGAGTCCCGCGCGGACGGAGGGAGCCGCGCTCCCCCGGAGCGTCCGGGCCCCCGAACCCGACGAAGGCCTCGCGCCTCGGTTTGGCGGCGGCTTACGCCTTCGCGGCGCCCAGGCGCGACCGGGCCGAAGGCAACCTGCGTCCCGGAGGATTGAACGGCGCGAAAAGGAGCTAAAGGCCCGAAAGGGCCTAACGGAGCTTCCGAAGGTGACGGGCAGGCAGGACGGGGTCACGCCGCCCCGCGCGCGAAAAAGCCCCCTGTCCCGGAAAGGGAGAGGGGGCTTGGGGAAAAAGAGCGGGGTTCAAGGCGCCCGGAAACGCCGGCCCTCCCTCCCTTCGCGGGCGCCAGGAGCCCGTCCGGGGGGCCGCCGCCTGCGCGGGTGTCGCCTCAAGGCGAAACGGGCAGGAAAGGGTTTCAGCCCCTGCCGCCGCCCTGGCCTCCGTCAGGTCCGGGCCCACCGTCGGGGCCGTCGCGCCAGGGGGGGTGCCCGTCGCCGTGCCGCCAGTCGCGCCCGTGCCAGCCCGGGCCGCCGTCACGCCCGTGCCAGCCCGGGCCGCCGTCGCGCCAGCGGTCCCAGCAGGGCCCGCCGCGCTTGGAGCCTGCCCGTCGGTCGCCCATGCCTCGGAAGCTCCACTCGGGAAGCCCGCTGGAGCGGAACTTTGCCTTCATCTCTTCGCGGAGCGCGTTTAACTGGTCGCGGAGCTTGCGCATGTCGGCAACTACCTTGCGGATGTCGTCGGCCGAGGCGTTGGGGTTGGACCGGAGGGCGTCGTAAATGAGCTTCTGGTCGCGGAGATCCTCCCTCACGGGGCGGGACTTCTCGCGGTGCTCGTTTACTATCTGGCGGCGAAGTTCACGCTGCTCCTGGGTGAGCGAAGGCGGCGGGCCTTCGTGGTGGCCGGGAGGCGGGCCGTCGGGGCCGTCCCCGCCCCGCATCTGGGGGGGAGGCGGCGGACCGTCTGGGCCGTCCTGGGCCTGGGAGGGGGCAGAAACGGCCAGCGCCGCCAGAAGCGAGGCGCACGCCAGGGCGACGGCGGCAAGGTTGAGTTTCTTCATGGCTGGTATGATCTCCGGAAAATTTAGTGGGAAAGCGGGGATGCCGCCCGCCCCGGAAAAGACGCGGGGCGGCCTGAAAAGACGCGGGTCTGGCCTGAAGGCCCCGCCCGGGCCCCGGAAAAGCCTTCCTCGGGCCCCGGAAGAGCCATCGAGGGAGCGCGAGAGGCCCGCCGAGCCCGCAACCGGCCCGACGCAAGGGAAAAGCAATGATTATGCCAACGAGCCCCCTTTCCCAGTCCCTTCGCCGGATGTGCCGTAGCGCAAACGGATTTCCGCAACGCCAAACCCCCTCCGGGGGGAAGTCGGCATCTGGCACGGAAAATGCCGATACAGTCGGCTTGGGAACAGGCGGAAAGCCGCCGAAAAGCTCCTCCAGCCCATCGCCCTTCGGGGCGCGGCCATCGGCATGACTTAAGCTCTACGGCTTCCGGACGCCTGGGCCGCCCTGCGGGGCGCCTTTGGAGCGGACGGGGCCGGGCCCGTTGGCCACGCGCCGCAATCCCGCCACCGGATAGTTATTACCCGGCGCCGCCGGGTAGATTTTACCCGTTTTCGGACAGCCGTTAGCGAACCGCCTTCCGGAACGGATTCCAAGGGCCCGGGCCCGTCTGCTGGCAAAGACGCAGGTGGGAGATAGTTGATTTGGCTTAACTTGGCGGGACGGGACAGGCTGACGGCCTGCGCGGCGGGAAAGCCGGACGCGGCGGGAAAGCCGGCCTGGCCGCCGCGGCGGCGGCGGGGGGGAACCGGACTGACGGCAGGGACGGAGGAAGACGGAGGGGAGGACCGGGCGGGACGCTAAACGGCAAAGGGAGACGGCCTCCCGGTCCATGATGTTCACGTATTTGGGGGAGAGGGCGGGACCCGCCGCCTGGCGGCGTCCTTCAGGCCCCCAAACAAGACGGCCCCACGCGGGTAAGCGCGCGGGGCCGTCTTAATGCCTGGGCCGCTACGGAGTAGCCCTCAGGTCCGGAAGGGTATGGAGGACAGGCGCCTTCCGGCCCTCTGCCGCCGAGCGGCCCAGGGGCGGCGCCTCCCCCGCGGCTTCTTTCGGGGGAGCGCCGCTTTCCTGGAACCCGGGCCCTGGGGCCGGGAGTTCCGGGTTTCCAAGATTCCTGGCCCCCGCCTGAAGGGGCCACAGGGTCATGTTCCCAGCGCCCGCGTCGGTCGGGCGCGCTTTGCGCGGAAAGGCGCCTGAAGCCCCAGGCACCTCGGTCAGGGATCGCCGGGCCTTTTCAGGGACGACTGTCCGCCTGTGCCCCGGACTTTGGAGCGTCTGGCGAGCGGGACGGGACTCCGCCCTGTTCCGCAGGGGCGGGCGCGTCGGCAAAGGGCTTTCCGGGGCCGGCAACGGAGCGGCTCTGGAGTTTCCCGGCGCGGGCCATCTCGATAAGCGCCGGGCCGGCGTCGTCGGCCCCGCCCCCGCCCAAGGAACGCGGCCCCTCTGCGGCGGTCTTGGGCACCTCCCTGAAGCGCGGGTCAAGGACGGCGGCGGGGTGAAGGACGCTCGCGCCCTCGCGGAGGCTCACCTCCGAGTTGTCCCCGGCCTGGTACTTGTCCTTGGCGGCGGAGACGGACTGGTCAGCGCGGGCCGCCACCGCGTGAACCGTAGGCACCGCGGCTATGCAGGCCGCTACCGCTATGGCCATGGCGCCGGCTTTCAGGCGCTCCTTTAGTCGCATGTCCATTGGTCTGTCAGTCCTTCCTGGTTTGGCCCCGCGAAAGGCGCCGCCCCCAGTCGAGAGTTCCCGCGCCATTTCGGCTTTCCTGCTTTCCGGCAAACCGTCTTTCCGGCAATCCGGCTTACCGGCTTACCGGCTTACCGGCTTTCCTGCAGCCCGGCAACCCGGCAATCCTGCTTTCCCGCAGTCCGGCAATCCGGCAATCCGGCTTCCGGTTGTCCGGCGTCTCCCGCACGGCCCGTCAGGGCTAAATAGCCTTGAGGGGCTTCACCCTCAGGCTACCGGCGGGGAAGGCCGTCCGCCTTCGGAATACAGTACAGCAAGCCGTGTGCCAACCCCGGCTCAGCCAGCCGCGCGGCCTTCGGAACGTTATTCCGCGCGAAAACAACTTTTCCGCCATCCGCCGTATGCAACGGCTCCGGACCATACGTTTTCTAGGCAGACAGCGCTCCGCGCCCTCGGCGGGCATGGCGCAACCCCTCGGCGACAACGGCCCGCCGGGCCGGGGAAGGATCCGGCGGGATGCGGCGCGTGGTTTCCGCGCTCGCCTTACGGGCGGGTTGGGAAGGCTTAGATTTACCCACACAGTATATCCAGCGCGTACATTTTACACGCGGCGGGGATCGAGGCAAGGCTTTTTTTGCAAAAGGCCGCTCCCAGCGCGGGCTCCCGCGACGGGTCCGGTCGCCTGCGCCGCGCGCGGATCGCGCTTGAACTCCGGCGGCCCGGAGATTAGGCGCCCGCAAAGCCCGGCGCCCCCGCCTATCCGGCCCAGGCGACAGCCCCTGATCCAGGCGGCCGCTCCAGCCCGATCGCTCCAGTCCAAACGATCAGGGCCAGGGCAAAAGAGCGTCGCAGGTGTTGCGGATTTTCCATAACCCTGCAATGTTATGCGTTTCTGTTCCGGAAAACTGCAAATGCGCTTCCACGCCTCGGCGATCCTTCGTCGTCTCCCAGCATGAGCCGGAAAGCGAGGCAAACCCAGGTTCCGCGATCCTCCGTTTTGCAGGAACCCCAGGCCGCTAAACGCTGATTCTCATCCTGCCCGGCCCAGTAAGGGGCACGGCGGGCCGCGTGGCTCCCGCTCGGCGCCCCCGCTTCTGGCAAGCAATTCGGATCGCCGGGACAGCCCGAAACGCTCTGTCCTGGATGCCAAAGAGGATTTTACGGAACGAGGGCCCGGACCCGCCGTCGCGGGCATCCCACGAGGCAACAACCCGAAAAGCGTACAGGGGCCCCGGAAACGAGTTATTCAGGAAAGCCCAGCTTCGGGCATTCCCCGGGAACCGCAGGGTGGATCGCGCATCCGTCTTTCAGCGTCCACCATCCACATGACGGGGGCGGATACCGTAACATCGCCGAGTTTTTGGCAGTCCAAGGCGTAATTTGCATAGCCTTGCCCTCTCTCTCAGAAGCCGGATGCTGATGCGGCAAACACAGTTGCCTGAAATCGATCCAAAAAAGCAAAAATGTCAGGCATTATGGGGATTATCAAGCCAGCTTCGGAAATGTATAAACGGCATCCCGATCAGCGAATATCTCAAATAATTGCATATTATCTCAAATTATAGCGTGCCGATACGCGTAGCATACTGGACGGATCGCTCATCGCATTTGACAGTTAAACTATTCGCGAATTATGCGTATTTTTAATTAGATTCTGTTCAGCATCCGTTTAGCGGATGCCGATTAAATTTTTTCACAGTCCAAGGCAAGTTTCTCCCGATATCCGGTATAAGACATCCGCTGCGAAACGGTATCTTGATAATCCCATTTCGCGGACATGACGACGGAAGCGCAACGCCCTTTGACTGCATCCCGATGCGCGGATGCGTCCTTTCGGAGCGCCTGCCGCCGGCCTCAGCCCTCGCGGTACCGGAAGCGGCAATCCGAGAGCGTCGATCCGCTGCGTTCTGTCCCGCCATTTCCCTATCAGCTCCGAACCATCCCGTTGCGCGAATCTGCCCCGGGCCAGTTCTCCCGCCTGGAGGCAGGCTTCGGAAGCTTGGTGCCGAAAACCCCGAGTTATCAGTTCCGGAGCAGGGAAAAGCTCAAGATAGCGGTACGGGCCGCCTCACCGTGATGAATGGACAGGCGCGCGGGAACTCCAGCATCCGCCAGGCCGCCAAGGTCCTGCCATTCCGTTATGGCCCGTCCGGGGCCCGGCGCTTCCCACAAGGCCCGTCCGGGGCCCGGCGCTTCAGCCGTATGGCCGTCCCTGCCGTCCCGGTCCGGCAGGCGGGCGGGCGGGCGGACGCAAGCGGCCTTAAGGTGACTCTACGCCGCGTGGTTCACACGCCGCCGGGCCAGCGGGGTCAGTTGGTATAGACGAGGTACCCGACGTAGGCGCCCGAGGAATTCCTGATCCTTATCCGGAAGTCCTCGGTGGCCTCCGGGATCCAGGTGCAGACGATGGCCCCCGTTTCGTCCTCGCGCTTCCCGATGCACTCGACGCGCGTGTCGGCGGAGTCGCTCACTAATAGCTCCAGCCCGCTTTCCTCCGAGGAGTTGACAGTGACCCGGGCTACCTCGCCTCGGCGGTAACGGACGGTGTAGACGTGGGTCACGCCGGGAGTCACCGTGGCGTTGTAGCGGCCCCCGTGGCCGAAGACGGGCTGGGCTTGGGCCTCCCCCGGCCAAGCGCAGGCCGCGGCCAGGGCAGCCAGCGCCAGAACGCGGGCGAGCTGGGCCAGGGCAGCTACGGAAAGGGGGAGCCGGAGGCGCATGCGTGTCACCCGGAGAGGCGGGCAGGTATCAGTTTTCGGCGGAAGGCCGGCCGGGGGACGGCCGGGGGCGGGGCGCGGAGCTTGGGGCGTGAGGCCAGTTGGCGTAGACGACGTAACCCACGTAGGCGTCCGAGTCGTTCCTGATCCTGATGCGGTAGTCGCCGGCGGCCGCGGGGAGCCAGCGGCAGCTCATGACGTCTCCGCCTCCGGGCGGGCACTCCACCTCCCTGTCGTCGGAGTCGCGCACCGCGAGGGCCAGGGCGCCTGCCTCGCCGGCGAAGACGGCCGCGTTGGCCGGGCCGCCGCCAGAAAAACGCACGGCGTAGACGTGGGTGGCGCCGGGGGACGCGGTGGCGGAATAGCGCCAGACCCGGCCGGGAAGGGGCCGGGTCGCGGCTGCGGCGCGGGCGGTTTTCCGGATGATCCGGGCCAGAGGCTCGTTGGAGGAGGCCATCGCGGCGGAGGAAGCCTCGCCGAAAAGCGACTTGGCTCCGTCGGCCGGGACCGGGACGCGTCTGCCCCCGGCCATGGGATGGCCCTCCCCCTCAGTCTCGCGAGGCCCGCCGGGGACGTTTCTCGTCTCTGCCGAGGCGTAGATCTGGGCTGCGGCGGCGAGCCCCATCGGAGAGCGGTCCCTGCGGGCCTGGGAGGCCGCCTCGGCCGCGAGCTCAAGGCGCCCGAGAGCCTTCGCGTCGTCCGAGTCCCCCTTGGCCGGCAACCCGTCGGGGCCAAGGGCCGTCGGCGAGGCTTCCGCGGGAGCCGGGGAGGGACCGGGATCGCCAGGGGCGAAGGCGGCGGGAGCCGGCCCGGCCCCGTCGGTTCCCGGCCGCGGGGGCCCCGCATCCTGCGCCATGGCGGGGACGGGGCCTAAGGCCGCCGCGAGGGCGAAAAAACAGGTGGCGGCCTGGAAATACACTTCCCCTCCTGTTCGCCGACGCGGACGAAAGCTGTTCGGTGACGCGGACTGAGGCCGCGCCGGGTATAGGCCTTCAGCGCCGGGCCGCCGAAAAATTCCGGCGGCGGCGTCCCAGCACGGGCGGGAACTGTCCTCGCGCGGAGGGTCCTTGCTTGGACGGGAATCTACCGGAGCGCCCGGGGCGCGGCCGCTTCCGGGTCCGCCGGGCCGGCTGAACCTCTGGCCGGGGCCGCCGCGGGCCGGTCGGGCCGGAAACCGGCTTGAGCCGGCCGGAGGCGGCGGCCAACCCCCGGACCCGGCGAAGCCGCGAGGCTCGCCGCGCCCGGGGGCTGCGGCTGCAGTCAGGCGGGGCGCCGCCCGGACGCAAAAGCCCGCCGGGGAGGTGGCCCTCCGGGCGGGCGCGGGCCCCGCGGCGCCGTTTCGCCCGCCGCCCGCGAAGCGGGGCGGCGGGCGCTGGCGCTTGCCCGGTGGCGGGCTAGTTGGTGTAGATGAGGTAGCTCACGTACCTGCTGGTGGTGTTCTTGACGTTCAGGTAATAGTCGCGGGTCCTGGACGGGGTCCACGCGCAGATGCCGATGCTGGTGGAATCGTTGTCGTAGGTGACCAGGTTGCCTGCCGAGTTGTAGATGTAGAGGTCGATGTCGTAGCGGCCGTTGGCGGTGACGGTGGCGCGGGCGGTCTCGCCGCCGCGGTAGCGGACCCGGTAGACGTCGGTAGCGTAGGGGTTAACGCGGTCGCGGTGCCTTCCGCCGTAGCCGGGAAGCGACTGGC
>JAIRZX010000673.1 GCA_031267005.1 Deltaproteobacteria bacterium | reverse complement strand
AGATACTGCCGGGGGCTTCCGAGACCGGCGCCTGGCCAGGCGCTAAACGGCTGTCACATCCTTTTCCGGGGCCCGTCCGGTGCCGCCGGGGTCCTTCACCTTCCGCCCTTCTCCTTAATTGCGCCCTTTCGCCTTCCCGGAACGCGCCGCACCGAACGCGCCGCGCCGCAAGGAAAGGGGGCCTTTTCCGGGAAAGGGCGGAGGGCGGAAGCGGCCCCGTGCGGGTCCGGACGGGTGGCCCGGCGCCCGAAAGGCTATTTCAGGAGGGGCTAAATGCACCACAAGATCGGAATCCTCACCGGCGGCGGCGACTGCGCCGGCCTTAACAGCGCCATAAAGTGGGTGGCCAAAACCGCCCTGGATCCGAACCTGTCCAGGGGGCGCGACATGACCGTGGAGGTCGTGGGCATCCGGGACGGGTGGAAGGGCCTGGTGGAGGTTGACCCCTCCGACCCGGCCTCGGTGGACAAGTGGGTACAGCCCCTGGACGAGCTGGTGGTGCGCACCTGGGACCGCTACGGCGGCACTAACCTGGGCACCTCCAGGACCAACCCCTTCAACAAGAAGGACGACCGCAGCCAGAAGTGCCTGGAGAACATCGCCGCCCTGGGTCTCACCTCCATCGTGGCCGTGGGCGGCGAGGACACTCTCTCCGTCGCGCACAAGCTCTACAACCTGGGGCAGAAGGTCGTTGGCATCCCCAAGACCATCGACAGGGACCTGAATTCCACCGACTACACCCTGGGCTACGACACCGCCCTGAACGTCATAACCGAGGAGGTGGACCGGCTCCGCACCACCGCGGGGAGCCACAACCGGATCTTCGTCGTGGAGGTCATGGGCCGCCACGCCGGCTGGCTCGCCCTGGAAGGCGGCCAGGCGGCCGGCGCGCACATCATCCTCATCCCCGAGCACGACTTCGACATCACGAAGGTAGCAAGCCTCCTGCAGCGCCGCCGCGAAGCCGGGGTTCGCTACGACGTGGTGGTGGTCTCCGAGGGCTCCAAGGCCTCGGGCGGCGAGGAGGTCTACCTCTCCGACAAGACCGACGGCTTCGGCCACAAGGTGTTGGGCGGCATCGGGAGCTCGCTCGCTAAGGAGCTGGAGCGCATTACCGGCTTCGAGACCCGCCACGTGGTGCTGTCGCATATCCAGCGCGGCGGGTCCCCCACCTCCCGTGACCGGCTCATGGGCCGTTACTTCGGCATAGCCGCGGTGGACCTGATCCTGGAGGAGGACTTCGGGCGCATGGTGTCCTACCGCAACGGCGAGATAACCTCGGTGCCGCTGAAGCAGGCCATCGAGAAGCTCTACGTAGTGGACCTCGACAAGCACTACGACGTCGAGCGCTACAACGGGCGGAGGTCGTCGCTGGCCCCGAAGTGAGGCTGGCGACGGGGCCGGGCGCCTGGCGTCCCGGGTGCAGGCGGCCCGGGACCTCGGGAGTCCCGGTCCCCGCAACCCCTGCCTCCCTCCAGGGCTTGAAGCCCCCGCGCGGCGGGCGCCTTGAGCCTGCTGGCGTCCCTATCCTCCCCGCATCCCCCGTACTCCCGCGTCCGCTTTCGCACCGCGTCCGCTTTTCCTCCGGAGCCCGCAGTTGACAGCCGCTCCTGCCTTCAGATGCCTTATGTGCGGGGAGTGCTGCCTCGGGAAGGGGGGAGTGTACCTGGACCGTCCCGGGGCAGAGGCTGCGGCGGGCTGCATGGGACTGGCCTTCGCCCGCTTCGAGGAGCTCTTCCTGGAGCGCGAGCCTTCCGGGCTCTATTCGGTTGCGAGTTCTCCGGGGCCTGAGGGACACTGCCTCCTTTTCAGGGACGGCCTCTGCCTCGTCCATCCCGTGAAGCCCCCGATCTGCCGCGCCTGGCCGAGGTTGCGCGCCATCGTGACCGATCCCGGGGCTTTCCTGGAGGCGGGGGGGGCCTGTCCCGGGCTCGCGCGGCTCGACTTCGAGGGGCTTTCTTCCGAGTACCGCGGGGGAGGGAGAGCCCTCCCCCCCCGAAGCTTCAAGGCGGTGCTCCTGGCGAAAGCCCGCCCAAGCGGGGTTGGGCCGGGAGGCAGGGGAGAGGGCTGAGGGGACCGCGCGGGGGAACCCGGGCGCTGGAACTAACCGCCGGCTCCGCCATTTTCCTTGGCTTCCCATGCCCGCACCCGCCTCGCCTCGCGCCTTCGCCCCTTTTGCCCCAACCTCCAGCGCCGTTTCCGCCCTCCCCTCCATTTTTTCTTTCCGGCCTCCTCCTCAGTCTCATTTCCCCTTCGCGCCTTCCTCCTTCTATCCCTCCTCCTCCTATGGCCTTCTCTCCTTCCTCCTTCTATCCCTCCTCCTATGGCCTTCTCTCCTTCCTCCTCCTTACGCCTTCTATCCATCCTCCTCCTCTCCCTATTCCCGATGGGAAGCTCCCTTGGCACCGCCCGCCGTTCGTCCCGTGCTTCCGGCCCTGCCGCCGCTCCGGGCCGGACGGAAACGGGCGGGGCTTCATCTGTCCCAAAAAGCCGGAGAACGGCCTGAAAAAGACTTGACACCTTAAAATTTCCGCGTATATTAATTGATTACGCTTTCGGGCGGCTTCCGGCCGCGCCGGGGAATTCAAAAAGGAAGGCAGCTGATACCATGATTTACGGAACGGCAGCGCGGACCGGCGCATCCCCCCGCTTCGCGGGCGCGGTCTGCCCCGTCTCCGCCGTCAGCCGTTCCGCCAGCCCGTCCTCCGTCCTGGTCCTCGTCCTTACGGTCGGCCTTGTGGGGCCGACCCGGCTAGGGACGTCATGACTTAAGGGACCAAAAGCCTTTCGTGATATCCTTCCAGCCGGGCCAGCCCGGCTTTTTTTGTGCCCGCAGACCTTGCGGGCGGCGCCCGTCCAAGGCGGGCGAGAGGGCCCGGGATCCAGCGGGCGGACATCTTCCAGGGGGTTAGACCATGGGAAAAGACAATTCTGAAGGCCAGGCGGGCGGGCAGGGCGCCGGCCCGGCGGGGCGGGTGCAGTTCTTCGACACGACCCTGAGGGACGGCGAGCAGGCTGCGGGCGTGAACCTGAACGTCGACGAGAAGCTCCAGATAGCCCGCCAGCTGGCCAGGATGAACATGGACGTCATAGAGGCCGGCTTCCCGGCGGCTTCCCCCGGCGACTTCAGCTGCGTCCAGGCCATAGCCAGGGAGATCAAGACCTCCACGGTCTGCGGCCTGGCCCGCACCAGGGAGGGGGACATCAGGGCCGCGGCCCAGGCCCTGGCCCAGGCCGAGAACCCCCGGATCCACGTCTTCATCGCCACCTCGCCCATCCACATGGAGTACAAGCTTAAGATGACCCCCGACGAGGTCCTCGACCAGGCCCGCCAGGGGGTGCTCCTGGCGCGCTCACTCGCCCCCGAGGTGGAGTTCTCGGCCGAGGACGCGTCCCGCTCCGACTTGGAGTTCCTGGTGAAGGTCTTCCGGACCGCGGCGGAGGCTGGCGCCACGATCCTGAACATCCCGGACACGGTGGGCTACGCCCTCCCCGAGGAGTTCTACGTCCTGTGCCGGAACGTGATAGAGGGCGTCGCCGCCCCCGCCGGGGTGGTCTATTCCGTGCATGCCCACAACGACCTGGGGCTCTCCGTCGCGAACTCCCTCGCCGCCGTCCGGGCCGGGGTGCGCCAGGTGGAGGGCACGATTAACGGCATGGGCGAGCGCGGGGGCAATTCCGCCCTGGAAGAGGTCGCCATGGCCATCCGCACCCGCAAGGACTTCTACGGGCTGGACTTCAGGCTGGACACCCGGAGGCTGTACCCGGTGAGCCGCCTGGTCTCCAGGCTCTCCGGCGTGGCCGTCCCGCCCAACAAGGCGGTCGTAGGCGCCAACGCCTTCGCCCACGAGGCCGGCATCCACCAGCACGGGGTCCTGGCCAAACGCGAGACTTACGAGATCATGCGGGCGGAGGACGTCGGGAGCACCCCCGCGGTGATGGTGCTGGGAAAGCACTCCGGCAGGCACGCCTTCAGGGACAGGCTGGAGTTTTTGGGCTACAACTTGACGGACACCGAGGTCACGCGGGCTTTCGAGATCTTCAAGCGCCTCTGCGACGAGAAGAAGGACGCTACCGACGGGGACATCGAGGCCATCGTCTCCGACGAGATCCTCTCCGTGCAGCCGGAGTTCCGCTACGAGTTCAAGGAATACTCCATGCACGTGGGCGGCGAGAACACCACCTGCACCGTGACGCTGTCGCTGGAGGGGAAGGAGCTCTCGGACGCGGCCACCGGCCACGGCCCCATCGAGGCCGCGTACTCGGCGCTCAAACGCATCATCCACCTGCAGCCCCGGCTGGAGAACTTCAAGATCGCCGCCACCTCCGAGCGCAGCAACGCCATGGGGGAGGCCCAAGTCACCCTCGCCCAGGACGGCATAAAGGCCCAAGGCTCCGGCGCCTCGACGGACATCATCAAGGCCTCCATCCGCGCCTACGTGAACGCCGTAAACCGCCTCTACGCCACCGCCGCAGTGCGCAAGGTGGCCCTGACAGCCCCCGCCGCCCAGGGCGCGGGCAGGGGCTCGGCGCTGAGGTAGCGCCCGTTCCAGCTTCGCCCTTCCGCGGCCGGCCCGGCCGGCCGCCGCTTTTTCCGAAGGCCCGCCCGTCCCTTCCCAGGACGGGCGGGCCTTCGCCCTTCATGGCACGCCGCAGCTCCGTAACGGGCCGGGCCTGCCCGGCGTACCGCGCCCGCCCGCGGGCGCGGGGCGGAGAGCCGCGGCCCTGAAGGGGAACGGACGCGCCGCCGAC